>JAGLSF010000110.1 GCA_023136305.1 Spirochaetota bacterium | reverse complement strand
ACCTCTTCACCTGTTTCGAAACTTGGAAAATCCCTTGCCATTACTATAACAGCATGATAGTATTTACCACCCTGGTGGTTACTATGAGTGCACGACTGTTCGACAATTTGAAACAGCTTGGCTTTAACGAGTATGAAGCGCGCGTGTATGTAGAAATGCTGCACCAGATTGACCCGCTCACCGCTTATGAGATCGGTAAGCTATCGGGAGTACCGAGATCCAAGGTGTATGAAGTCGTGGACAACCTCCGGAGAAAACAGTTTGTTGTACAGATCGAGGACAACCCGAAAAAGTACCTGCCCGTAGACCCCGAAGAGGTCTTCTCGAGCATAGAGAAATCATTCAGAACAAGCGTCAACTTCGTCAAGGAGGAGTTGAATCATCTGGAGAGAGGAGAAACCATCGATTACATCTTCAACATCTTCGGGAAGGAGACAATTATTGAAAGATCGAAACAGATGATCCGATCCGCATCATCGAGCATACTCATAGCGGTCGATCGTCTCATGCTCGATGTGCTCTACAAAGAGCTCGAAAGTGCCGAGCGCAGCGGCATTGAATTGAGCATTGTACTCTACGGTAAGAGAGAGGATATCTACTTTCAGAACGTATACTGCCACCAGCTCAGGGAGCCCGATATCAGGAACTTCTGCTTTATCCTTCTGGACATCGATTTCAAGGAGGTTCTTGCAGGAACCATGCCTGCTTCCACCACCGAAGGTCATGGATTCTGGACCAGAAGCGTGTATCTGAACAACATCATGCAGGACAATATCATCCATGAGATCTCACTGGGCATGCTCGAGGAGAAACTCGGGCTCGACCAAATCCACCGGCTGACCGGTCGTATTCCGGACAGGATCTGGGAAAAGGCGATGGATCGCTTCAACAGCAAGTTTCATATTCGCCGATGATTATTGCAGTGCCCGACTCAAACTCGGAGGATACAATGGTAACCGACAGGGGAATCGTTCCTGCCAGAGGTGGACAGGTAAAGATTCTCCATGATGAACAGATAACAATGCTCCATGAAGCAACGGTGGAAATATTGGGCGATGTAGGAATCAAGCTTCTCCACGATGACGCCCTTGAAATCATGGAAGGCCATGGGTGCAGTGTTGATTTTGACCATAAGATCGTCAGAATGCCTGAAGAGATACTCATGCGATATGTTGCAAAGGCGCCCTCCGAGATAATACTTAATGGAAGGGATTCAAAATATGACATAAGGCTCGATGCCTCCTCCGATGTGTATGTAATGGGCGGTGCTGGAGCGCTGCATGTCATTGATCTGGACGGCACCCGCAGGCCGTCGACCCTGCAGGATCTGAGAGATCTGACGAGGCTTGAAGACACACTTGAAAACATGGACATCGCCCACTTTCTCGTCACGCCTCAGGACATACCCCAGGACGGCTTTGAAATGATCACCTTCGCCGAGATGCTTAAAAACAACACGAGAAACTTCTATGCACTCGTTGGCGGCTGCCGAGAAGGATTATCCCATGAATTAGAAATGGCTGCAGTTGCAGCCGGAAGTATCGACGAAGTAAAAAACAGGCCTTTCTTTGTTGCAGGCCTCTGCATCATAAGCCCGCTCACCCAGAGGAGGGATTTCATTGAGGAACTTCTCGCCTGCGGTGAGAACAATATCCCCGTGTATATCGAGGCCGACGCACTCGCCGGGGGCACGACTCCGTTCACCATATCGGGCACAGCCGTAGAAATCAACGCCAATGTCCTCAGTGCCGTAGCCCTCTCCCAGATGGCGAATCCCGGAGCACCCTGTATCTACGCCTCGTCCTCCGGTATTCTGGATATGAAAAGCCTCAACCTCGGAGGGGCTGCACCGGAGTCCACCCTGCTGCACATGGCGCAGGCACAGCTGGCCCACCACTATGGGCTTCCCTACTATGGCTCCAACACGCCAGATTCAAAGCTTCCCGACACACAGATGGGCTACGAAAGCGCTCTTCACTTCCTGGGCTGCGCCCTTGGTGGGGTCAACATTATTCATGTGGC
The DNA here is from genome assembly GCA_023136305.1 of Spirochaetota bacterium. Lineage (GTDB taxonomy): Bacteria > Spirochaetota > B62-G9 > B62-G9 > DRHN01 > JAGLSF01. The sequence continues at coordinate 4,600 of JAGLSF010000110.1, read as the reverse complement.
AATAGGCAACCTTGGGATGATGAGCCTCGCGAACTACGAAAAATGTCTCATCGATAACGAGATACTGGGCGCCACTTTCCGAATGCTGCAGGGAATCGACTGCAGTCGGGATGCAATTGGTATCGATGCATTCCGTGAAGTCAGACACTCCGGTCATTTTCTCGAAACGGAACACGCACTGAAGTATCTGCGAAGGGACCGATGGGAGCCTGAACTCACCGACAGGAATAACTGGGATACGTGGCAGATGCTGACAGGCGGTAAAAACATGCAGGAGCGTGCCCGAGAGAAAGCCATAAAAATTCTGGAAGAACATCACCCCATCTATATCGGGAAAAAGGAAGCAAGAGAGATCGATAAGATCGCCAAAGCTGCACAGCGGGAAATTACAGAGATCAGGAGGAGGGACATGACATGGGGGAGAAGCTCGCAATAGAGGGCGGTAAAAAGACCGTGCCCGATGGAATCGCAAAACCGTGGCCAATCATTACACAGGACGACATGGACGCTGTTCAGGAAGTCTTGAAGCGGGGTGTCATCTGGGGACCCGACGCAATTGAGAAGACGGCGCTTGAAAGGGAATGGGCAGAGTACTGCGGCGTCAAATACTGCATCGTCACCAATTCTGGCACCTCGGCGATGCACGCCTGCGTGGCAGGAGCAGGTGTGGAAACCGGTGACGAGGTTATCGTTCCTGCTTTCACCTTCTGGGCAACAGCCCAGGCGGTTCTCTGTCAGAATGCCATCCCGGTGTTCGTGGACATTGACCCGGTCACCTACAACATCGATCCGAACAAGATCGAAGAGAAGATCACCGACCGTACAAAGGCCATCATTGTCGTGCACGCCCACGGTCTGCCCTGTGACATGGACGAGATCAATGCCATCGCAGAGAAACACGGCCTCTCGGTACTCGAAGATGCAGCCCATGCACACGGTTCCGAGTACAGGGAGAGAAAGGCCGGAAACCTGGGCGACATGGCCATGTTCAGTCTGAATGGTACCAAGAACCTGCCCGGTGGTGAAGGGGGATTCGTTACGACCAACAACCCCGACTTCTTTGAAAAGGCAAGGCTCACCTGTATGTTCGGTGAAAAGAAAGTGCCCAAAGGCAACATTCGACCCTACGATGCTCACACCATGGGTAATAATTACCGCCCCGTTGAGATGACCTGCGCCTTCGTGCGGTCTCAGCTGAGACGTCTCGATGAGTACAACAGACTTCGTATCGAAAACGTCAATTACCTCACCCGTGAGCTGGGAAAAATCAAGAGTATCATCACACCCCCTGAACCAGGTGACCGAAAGAACGTGTATCATATCTATCGGATAAAACTCGATCCTGCTGCTGCAGGATACCCGAACATAGATCCCGAAGACTTTCGTTGGGCGGTGCAGAGTGCCCTATTTGCTGAGGGCGTGCCCGTCATGGAGTGGCACTCCTTTCCTGTGCCGGGCCAGAAGATCTTTCAGAACCTGGACGCCTATGGCAGGGGATGCCCTTGGAACTGCGGACATGCCCGAAAGGGTATACGTTATGACGCAGGTGACTATCCTGAGACACAGAAGATGTTCGCGGCGTCCTTCGTGCTGTACACCATCTATGGCTCAAACGGGCTTGATCTCATGAAGTACTACGTCGATGCTTTTCACAAGGTTTTCGGTCGTCTGGACGAAATTGTCACGAATCCGAAATATTACACCCGTATCAGGGCCAGTGCGTAGGGGACACGAGAAGCAGTTTAAAACGATAAGCAGAGAGTTTTTCTTGTTACATAAAAAAGGAGATTTCGATGGCTGCATGCTTTGCCCATTGTATGAGACCTTAGGATGGGTTCAGGAGGACATATTTATGAGCAAACCTACCGCGAAAAGTTACGTATTGGATAAACCCCAGGGGAATTTCATTTTAGGTGATTATGAAATACCCGACCCCGAGCCGGGCACCGTGCTGATGCGCATAGAGCTCTGCGGTGTGTGCGGCACCGATGTACACACTTGGCAGAGCCTTGTCGAAGACCTAGAATACCCCATCGCTCTCGGCCATGAGATGGTCGGTGTCGTGGAAGCCCTCGGCAAGGGAGTGGAAACCGATTATATCGGTAAACAGCTCAAGGTGGGTGATCGAATCGGCGTCATTCCTGCCATTCACTGCCACAAATGCTACTTCTGCACCATTGCCAAAACACCGGAGAAATGTCTTGACTGGAAGACCTACGGCACCTGGCCGATGGCCGATCAGAAGCCCTACTTCAACGGCGGTTACGGAGAATACCTCTACATCCATGATCCGAACTCCGTGTACGTCAAGGTAGACACCTCGCCCGAGCGGGGTGTGTTCCTCGAACCCATGGCCATCATCGTTCATTCCATGCTTCACGCCCAGATCGAACCGGGCGATACGGTGGTTGTCAATGGGGCGGGCCCGATCGGTCTCCTCACCATCGGATGCGCAAAGATTTCAGGCGCCTCCAGGGTCATTGCACTCGGCCGCAGAAACCGTCTTCGGCTGCAACTTGCAGAGAAGATGGGAGCAGACGTCACCATCTGCCATTCCGATGTGTCGTCACAGCAAGAACGAAGGAACCTTGTGTTCAGAGAATCACTGAACGGTTACGGCGCTGATGTGGTATTCAACACAGTGGGCACGGCCATCGCCTTTTTGGAATCACTTGATTATGTACGGGATTCGGGCACAGTTGTGGAGGTGGGCAACTTCGTTGACTCGGGCACCATCCCCTTCAATCCCTGCAAGCACCTACTCGAGAAAGGGATCCGGATAATCGGAAGCTTTGACAACGAGGCGGAGCACTATGTCCGCGCACTCCCCATCATTGCCGACAAGCGCCTTCCCATAACCGATCTCATCACTCACACCGTACCGCTCGAGAGGCTGCAGGAGTGCCTGACCGCAATCAAGGACGGGAAAAAGTTAGATGGAAAGGACATCGTAAAAATAGCCATGGACCCGCAACTCTAACAAAGGGGGAGATATGGGGACACAAACTCTGGTGACAGCTCACTTAATTTGATAAAGGATCCGCCGCGTAATAGAGATGCATACCCGTTGTCCCCGTTACGCAATGAGTTTTGTTGTCTTGAGAAGAGGAGAAAACCATGCTTAAAAATATCCCCGCTGTGATATCACCTGAACTGCTCTACCACATGATGTGCATGGGACACGGCGACGAGCTCGTGCTTGCAGACGGTGACTTTCCGGTCGATACCTTCTCGCAACGTGTGTCCTATGCCTATGGTCACGAGATCTCCGAACTGCTCGACGCCATACTGCAGTTATTCCCCCTCGATCCCTTTGTTGAGATTCCGGTCGCCATCATGGCACCGGTCGATGAAAATGCAAAAGAGCCGCCGAACTGGAAAAAGTACAGATCGATCATTGCGAAATATGAGAATCGTTTCAAGGATTTTGAATACGTCGAACGGTTCGATTTCTACGAGCGGGCAAAGAACTCGCATCTTGTCGTGGCAACCACCGAGCCTGACGGGAACCTTGTCCTTAAAAAAGGGGTGGTGATGCTTTGAGCAAGGGAAGGGCGAAGAATGATGCCGATGTGTTTTGCTTCATGTTGATAGACATCGCTTAGGTGGAGCATTTTTGCTTGTTAGTTATTGATGATATGATAACCAGGAAGGGAGGTGGTAGTGATCAAACGGTCGAAGAACAGCCAGTAGATGAGTATCATTCAAATTTATTGAGGGAGGTTTTTAACATGAAACGAGTGACAGTAGTATTTACAGCAACTCTGCTAATCTGTCTTTTCTTCTCATTAGGTCTGTTATTCGCCAGCGGCAAGGACAAGGAAGCAGAAGCACCCGCTCCAGGAGAAGTAATCACCCTGAGGTTTACGGATTGGCAGGGCGGTAATGAAGGGATTCTCAAATCCTACAGAGATATCATTAAGATCTTTGAGCAGCAGAACCCCGGCTTTACCGTTGTCTATCAACAGTACACGGTTACCACCTACAATGAATTTTTGAAACCTGCTCTTGCAGGTGGCGAAGCACCAGACCTGTTTGCTGTCTATCCGGGAACTGATTCCTTTGAGGTGGTCGAGTCAGGTGCCCTCCTGGACCTGAAGTCTTACATTGATGCGGAGTGGAAGGAATGGATGGGACCGGCCTATGATTTCAAAGGTATAAATATCAAGGGTGGCATCTACCTGATTGCCCAGGACGTGTGGACAGAGTGTATCTGGTATCACAAGGATATGCTCAAAGAAATCGGGTGGGAACCCCGTGATTTTACCGATTCCTTCAGTGTTGAAGAGTACATCGCCATGGTGGAACCGGCCAGGGAGAAAGGCTATGATGTAATGCTGGCAGGATTTATTGAAACGTGGAGCTACTTTGATGCTTTCTTCAACTTCGTGCATCAGCAGCAGGCTTCTGAAAAACCAGACATGGTGGAGCAGGCCATGAACGGAGAGATATCCTGGCAGCAGGATGTATTCAGAAACGCCCTGGGAGTATTCGTTCGACTGAACGATGCAGGAGTATGGAGGAAAGACGCCCTGAATATGGATTATCAGGTACAGGCCTTTGGAAAGTGGCTCGAGAAAGAATCAATCTTCATGTGGGG
>JAGLSF010000011.1 GCA_023136305.1 Spirochaetota bacterium | reverse complement strand
TGGGTACTTGGTGGGCACAGACCTGAACCTGTGGAACGTTTTCACCTTTTACTTTCACTGGGAGGATGGCCTGGCCGATGCGGTTGATCCTCGCATCATAACGGGCCTCGTTCTTTCCGAAGATGCATGGAAAAAGATAGGATTTCATATCACCTATGACAAGAAGGGGATAGAGAGTTTCAGTGATTTTGCAGACCTTAACGACAGCCTCTTCGAGGTCCTGTTTGAATACAGGGTAACAGATTTTGCAAAAATTGTTTTCATTCAGCGGCAGACATTCACACCTTCCGGGAAATCAACGAGTCAGTCCTATATTGAAACACGTTTCCTATTCTGAGGCAGGGGAGGAAAGTACTATGAGGAAGTATCTTTTCATAGGTGCACTGCTTTTGAGTGTCCTCTCTTTCAGCTACGGGTTTGCACAGGTGAGCATGACGCAGATTCCAGCTGTTATCACCTACCTTGTGGGAAACGTGGACGTCGACAACACTCCGGACAACAACGTGGAGGATTTCCAGATTGCCGAGCTCGATATGCAGCTTCCTCATGGTACCATCGTGAGAACCGGGAGGGACGGGCAGTGTGAACTGACACTCCACGATGGAAGCACAGTTAAGATCTCACATACCTCTGTCTTCAAGATTGAGGATATTTCCTACAACGAGGATTCGGGCAGGAAGCGCAGCAAATTCAACCTCATGTTTGGTAAGATGAAGGCAACGGTGGCCAAACTGACCACGTCGGATTCTGAATTTTATGTTCGCTCAGGAACGTCACTGGCAGGGGTCCGCGGGACCACCTACGGAATATTCTTTGACGGAGTACAGGCACAGGTTCTTGTTTTCGACGGTTCCGTATCACTCGAGAGTATAACACGTGCCTTCGAGCCCCAGGTCATTAAAAAGGGGCAATTCAGCACGGTGCTTTCAGACGGCCTTGCAGAATCAGCAAACAGAATCCCCGAGGAAGTATGGCAGGAGTGGGACGAGGAGTTCAGGCCTTTTTCTGAAGAGGCGGAGGAGACCGTAGAGGAACAGCCTGAGGAGAAGCCCAAAACCACCTATGACAAGGGTGAAAGGAAAATCAATCTCGGCGCGACCTTTGGGAGCCTGACAATCGAAGATACTTTTTACAATCGATGGGCCTTTATGACGGAATACAACAGGGGCAAATTCGGCTTCGGATTGTATCTTCCCGCCATATTCTTACCGGACAACGGACTCTTTTCCTTCAAGGAGTGGTACAACTATGATGAATGGGACTTCACCGATTTCAATGACGCCATTCACGATCTGCTTGTAAAGATTTACTACCTGCAGTACGGGCAGGACGGTGACCCCTTCTACTTCCGGCTGGGAGGTCTCGAGAGGGTGCGGCTGTATCAGGGATTCATCGTGAACGACTACACGAATATGCTCTCCTTTCCACAGGAGGTAAGCACCGGTGTGGTGATGAATGCTGATCTCTACCTGGCAGGCATCGAAACATTCGTTGGACATGTGGACAAGGGGCTTCAGACTTCGGCAGTTAGAGGATATGTGCGCCCCTTTGGCAGGAAGGTGCCGCTTTCGATCGGCGGATCGATGTTTTACGACTGGCCCAAACCGGACAACTCCTCCTGGCCAGAGGGACCGTCGGGCGAACCGACTGAAGACGAAGATCAGCTTCCCCGCATTTTCATCGTGGGCCTGGACATAGGACTTCCGATCATCCAGCTCGAATCGTTTACCATGGAGACCTATGTGGATGCGGGGAAGGTCGGTTATCAGTACGACGAGTTGCATCCGGCTCTGGCAGGTTCCGGTGTGAATGAGGGTAAGATCGAATTCCTCGAGGGATTCGGAACTGCACTGGGCTTGACGGGTACGGTCCTATCCATAGTCGATTACCGTGCGGAATACCGCTTCATACGCGATTATTACGAACCGGGAATCATCAATTTCAACTGGGACAACAGGCGTTTGATCTATCAGCAGGAGCTGCTCAACCTGATACTCGCACAGAATGATCCTTCCTACACAAGTGCAGACAATTCCGGATTCTATCTGTCAGGAGGAGTTCGGCTTTTCGATATGAAACTTGCAATGGGTCTCGGGTACGGGCAGTATCAGCGCTACAGCGGCACCAGCATAGAAAATGTCGAAGAGGGTCAGATTTACCTGAGAATGGAAGAGGGTCTCGTTCCAAAAACCTGGGGACAGATAACCTATGACCGGCTCGACAACTTCAGCAGCATTTTTAAGGAACCCTTTAATGAGAGTACCCTGTTCAATGCCGATATCTTCTATCAGGTGGCACCGCTTCTCACCCTTTCTCTCAGGATCAAACGGACCTATCAGTTCGACGATGCAGCCCAACAGTGGCGGCCAATAGATTCCTTTGGCATCAATACGATGATTTCATTCTGAGAGTATTATTGCAGAACACCCTTACAGAATGGGCAGATAATTCTCGAGCTCGAACTGGCTCACGTGCACGCGGTAATTGTCCCACTCAATCTTCTTGTTGTCGATGAACTTCTCGAAGATGTGGTCACCGAGCGCTTCACAAACAAGGTCGCTCTTTTCAGTCTCTGCGATAGCCTCACCGAGGCTGCCGGGAAGGGAGATGATCCCTCTCTTCTGCCTCTCAGCTTCCGTCATGTGGAAGATGTCCTCCTCAACCGGTTCCGGAAGCTCATACCCTTCCCTGATTCCCTTCAGGCCTGCGGCAAGCATCACTGAGAATGCGAGATAGGGGTTGCATGCCGGGTCAGGGCAGCGGAACTCAGCTCTCGTAGCCTTCTCCTTACCGACCTTGTACATGGGAACCCTGACGAGGGCGGAGCGGTTTCGTCGCGCCCAGGAGACGTACACGGGAGCTTCGTAACCGGGGACAAGGCGTTTGTAGGAGTTCACCCACTGTGCAACCACGAGACAGATCTCTCTTGCATGTGTGAGAAGACCGGCGATATAGGACTTCGCGATTTTCGACAGATGGTACTCGTCGTTGGCATCAAAGAACGCGTTCTTGCTGTCCTCGAACAGCGACTGATGGGTGTGCATCCCTGAGCCGTTCTGAGCGAAAAGCGGCTTGGGCATAAACGACGCATACACTCCGTGTTTCATGGCGATTTCCTTGACCGTGAGGCGGTAGGTCATTGCCGAATCTGCCATCTTCAGAGCCTCTGCATACCTGAGATCGATCTCGTGCTGTGAAGGAGCAACCTCATGATGGCTGAATTCGACCGGAATCTCCATTTTCTGCAGGGAAAGTATGGTGTCCCTTCTGAGGTTGCTTGCCACGTCGAGAGGTGTCAGGTCGAAGTATCCGCCTGCATCCAGGGTCCTGGTCTCGGGGGTCGAGTCGGCAAAGTAGAAGAATTCGAGCTCCGGGCCAACGAGAAAGGTGTAGCCCATCTCTTTGGCCTTTGCCAGGTTCTGCCGCAGGGCGTATCTTGGATCGCCGCAATAGGGTTTTCCGTCTGGTTCCTGAATGTCACAGAACATCCGTGCAACCACCGTGTCCTCCCCACCTGAGAAGGGGAGGATGGTAAATGTCGAGGGATCGGGCATTGCCATCATGTCGCTCTCTTCGATCCGTGCATACCCTTCAATCGATGACCCATCAAATCCCATGCCCTCGTGCAGGGCACCTTCGAACTCGTCCTGTGTTATGGCAAAGCTCTTGAGAAATCCGAGTACATCGGTAAACCAGAGACGGATAAACTTCACATCCTTCTCCTTGACTGTCTTCAGGACATACTCAATGTCTTTCTTTGACATTTTTTAATACCCCCATTGTTAGTTAAAGATAATAAACCGATCTCCTACTTGGTAGTAATAATCTGAAACCCGGTATAGGATTCCATGGCGCGGCCTCTGGCAGACTTCCGCCTGCACTTGTACTTCCATGTACTTCGGCCGTAACCAACACAAAGTTTTTATTAGCGCTCGCCGCACCATACTTTATTAAATATTTTCATACCAATGGGGACGAAAGTTAAAGAGGAATCGCATACCGTGCTCTCCGATATCGAGACCCCTGAGCTCCTCATCACGGCTGACCCGGAGGCCGACTGTTACATCAGAGATCGATATCCTTATATTGTATATATAGCAAGGGTCGTGCCAAATTGTGTGTAACAATGTAATTTATTGATATTCAAGGATTTGAATGACATCATCGTTACTCATAACAACAGCCCGCTCGATACAGTTCTCCAGCTCACGGACATTCCCCGGCCAGTGATAGGCCATGAGCATATCAATGGCAGGCGTGGAAATCCTTCGAATGTTTTTCCCCGCTGCCCTGCTGTACTTTTCGATAAAGTGATCTGCGAGCAGCAGGATGTCAGTCTTCCTCTCCCTGAGGGGAGGTATGTGCATGGGGAACACGTTCAGGCGGTAGTAGAGGTCTTCCCGGTATCGGTTCTTTGTGATGAGTTCTTCCAAGTTCCTGTTTGTTGCTGCTAGGATACGCACATCGGTCTTGATGGTTTCGATACCGCCGACCCGCTCAAACTCCCTCTCCTGCAGTCGTATATTCTCTTCTAGGAGTTTCTTCCGTTCCTCCTGTGCCTCCTGTCTGATCTTCACAGCCTGTGAAATCATGGAGGCGATGACCGAGAAGAGACGCACTTCCTCGTTGAGTGCCGCCTCACCGGTAAAGAGACGGTCCACACTCAGTGTACCGATTACCTCGTTGCCGATCTTGATGGGCACACAGAGAAAGGATATATCCTCCCAGTCGATGTTCTCCCCTGCTCTTGTCTTGTCAAGGAACAGGGGCTCGTCCGATATACGGGGAATAATTGCAGGGCGCCCGGATTGAACAACCTTTCCGGTAATGCCCTCACCGAGCCTGTACCGACCTCTTTTCTGCTGATGGGAAGAGAGCCCCACGGCCTCCTCGATAGAAATTTCACCGGTTTTATGATTCAGCAGAGTAATAACACCCCTGGCGGTACCTGTATAGTTCGATATGGTGTTGAGAACCGGCCGTACCACGTCCCGGAGGTCCATATTGGACTCCAGTATCTGGCTGATCTCGAACAGAAGAGAAAGCTCATTTATCTCCTGCCGTATGTCAGGCCTATTCCCGGCTGCGCTCATGGTGGTTCCCTTTATTCTCTTTTTCATCTGTTTCACTGCTTTTTGAGAGGAGTTCCTGCAAGTCAAAAATGAAACCACGTATGTCACCTTCTGTGGTGTCAAAGGAGGTCATGAGGCGTGCAATGGTATTTGTGCTGTCGTATACATCGAAGAAGCAGCGCTTCTGCAGCTCTTCAACAATTTCCGGCGGCATGGCCACAAATACCGCGTTCGCCTGGACCTTCTGTGTTATACGGCACTGGAGCACTTTTTCAAGTTCCCGAGCAAGCAGTGCAGCCATCCCGTTTGCATGACGCGCGTTGTGCAGCCAGAGATCATCCCTGAAAAAGGCTGTAAATTGGGCCGCTATGAAGCGCATCTTAGACACCAGGTGCATGCCCTGTTTTCGAATGTACTTGAAATGACTGGCCACTTCCGGGTCAAAGAACACGACAGCTTCACCGATCATCATTCCGTTTTTTGTTCCCCCAAATGCGAGTATATCAACCCCCGCAGCTCCTGATATTGCCAGCAGACTGCAGCCTATGCTCGCTGCGGCGTTGCTCAACCGAGCACCGTCCATATGGAGCATCAGGTCGTTGGCATGCGCAAAATCCGCCAGATTGGCGATCTCTTCGACGGTGTACAATGTTCCGAGCTCAGTGGGTTGCGAGATTGAGATGAATTTCGGCTGGGAGTGATGTTCATCCCCGCGGCCTTCGAGCAAGGGTTCAATCTGAGGGGGAACAATCTTTCCATCATCGCTGGGAAGGGTTATTACCTTGCAGCCCGTAAAGTTTTCAGGTGCACCGCACTCATCCACGTGTAAATGTGAAGATTGAGCACAGATGATTGCATGGTATGACTGAGCAGCCGCACGCAGGCCGAGAACATTGGCCCCCGTACCCGTGCAGACGAAGAACACCTCGGCATGTTCACCAAACACTGCCTTGAATGACCTCACTGCCTCCGCGGTGTATGGATCATCCCCATATCCCCTGCAGTGGCCTTTATTGGCGCCTGTGATCGCTTGCAGAACATCGGGGTGTATCCCCGAATTGTTGTCACTGGCAAAACTCAGTTCGTTGTGCATCAACAAACCCCCACTCATGCATATTAACCCCTATCAGGTAGGTGTATGGAATTTAGCCATGAATGGTAAAAAGTTGAAATAGTTTTTCGATCAGGTTTGCGTCTGAGGGACATCACCCTTCTAACTGGAGGGCTGGGTTTCGATGCTGAGACCGCTGCCCGCAAGCTCTCCGTAGGTGAGGAGGAAGTGAAAGGCGGATGAGAAGAGAAATGACTCAACAATTGCTTCAATGATTTTCCTGCCATGCAGCTTCTTTGCTGAATCGAGGTCTTTCGTGAAGTCAAGCTGATCATCGGGGTTCTGTAAAAGCCGACGTTGACCGTTATAGTCGTTTATAACTGTTGAAAGGATGTCATGAATGGCATCCATTGCCTCGGCTACTTTGTTCCGTGAGCTCTTACTGATCACCGACCTTTTTTTTTGGAGTGTGCTGAGCATTTCAGATTTCTGATGGATAGTCAGCCGTATATTGTGTTCAGTCTTGTGAATCTCCTCCATGGTTTCGAGGTAGTCATTTACCTCGCGGTGTGCCTCACTGAGAAGGAGGTAGGCATGGTTCATCTCTTCCTTGGCGTCGATTTTTCTCTGCTCCTGATAATCGATATTGAAGGAGATCTTGCCGGTCGTTAATATGAAGGAGTATTCCCTGTCGAAACTCTCGAGAAGAAGCCCTGTCCTGTAGAGCTTGTCGTCTTTTTCCATGAGGCTGTATACTTTCTTCTCGTCGTCATCAGTGTAGTTTTTTTCGAATCGATCGATTGCTTCATCGATGAAGCGAAAACCCCGCTCCACATGTCGCGGAACTTTCACTTCCTCCTTCTCCTCGTGTCCTTCCATCTGCTTTCGTTTCAGATACTCCTTCATGCGTCTCAGCTCTTCGATTCGTTTCTTCTTCTCGATCCGGGTTATGTAACCGATTCGGTCCTGCTCGGTAAAGCTGAGATAATCGTCGAGCTGCTGGGAGTAGAGTGGGAGATAAGCGCCGGCCATTTTACAGAGAATGATGTGCAAACGGGGAAGATAGTCAATGAACACCGCATTTACAGCGGCTTTGAGTTTTGGTTTCATCTGGCCTGCGAGGTGCCTTTCGACTTTCTTTGCCTGGAGCTGCAGGCCCACCGATTTTTGAATGAAGAATTTACACAAATCGGTGTACTGGCCCAGAATATACAGTTTCTTGAAAAATTGCTTGTAAATATCGACGTAGGGGCCGCTGGGTATTGTTTTGTTGGAAAATGTCTTGCTGATCGTCTCGAACTCCTGTTCGGCATAGAGTATGGACATCCTGTAGAGGATCTCGTAGAACAGGCTGTTTTCACCCGTTGAAAGGGTCATGATCTCTTTATTTATTGATGACGAGCCCTTGAGAAATGAATTCACGAGGAGGTGGAGGTTCATAAGGTGGTTCTTAACCGGGTCCCTGAAATCATCGAGAAATTTATCCCTGAATTTGCTGCCTTTCAGGGCAAATACCCGCAGAATCACTCCATGTACATAGATTTTGAGGCTATTTTTCTTTTTAGGCCTCTCCTCCTGTGGCGCCTTTTTGGCAGCGGTACGTGAAACCGTTCCCGGGGAAGCCTTGTTTGCTGTTTTTCCAATCGACGGCCTCTTCCTTTCCCTTTCCTTCCCCCCGTCAGCAGGTTTTCGATCGATTGGGGTTTTGGCGGACCCCAAGGCCTCCTTTCGTTTTTCCTCCTTGACGACTTCTCCACCATGATCGATGAAATCCCTGAAGAGCTTTTGCCTCTGACCTGGATCGATTTTATCGATACCAATTTTCTCTCTCAGCTTGTCAAAATTATCGCCCATTCCGCTCTCTTGTCCTCACTTTAAAAACACTACATATGACCTTTGTTTCTGTCGAAAAATAGGTTGTATGGGAAACAGATCAATGGCTGTGAAAAGTCTTGCAGATCAGAATACGAATACCTCTCACAGATATCACCGGACCCAAGGGGTTGCGTATTCCTCCTCCCGGGCGCTGCATAATCAGAAGGTTCTGCAGCGAAAGAGAATGAAGATAAATCCGGGTGATTCAGCCTTACCTCATCATAATTTTACCCTATTTAGGGAAATTTTCAAAGTAAAGAAGAGCAGCCATATTATCGCCCTACTGGTGCTCACCATTGTTCTCTCTGCCGTACCCCTTTCTGTTGCCTTCAAGTCCTATGTCTGGGAGAGACACAGGGCGCTCATCGGGGAGGGGAACCTCCTTTACGATCTATTCGTTATTGAGGAGTTCATGCGCGGGAGCGAAGGGGGAGAACCTGAAACAATCAGGGGGAGATATATCGTTCCGACCCTGAGGATGAAAACCTATGTGGTGAAGAAAGGGGACTCTCTCTTCAGTGTTGCCAAGAGGTTCAGCATCTCCATCGACGCCATCCTCTCTATAAATAATATGAGGGATGCGTCAATACTGCGTATCGGTACCGTCCTCAAAATACCGAACATGAACGGAGTCTATTACAGCGTTCGGAAGGGGGATTCCCTTTCATCGATTACTACCAGGTACAGGGTGGATATGAACAAGCTCGTGGATGTCAACGAGCTCGAATCCTCAGTTATATACGTGGGACAGAAACTGTTTATCCCGGGTGCAGCTTTATCGAATTGGGAGCGCGCTGAAGCACTCGGGACGCTGTTCAAATATCCTGCAAGAGGGAGACTGACGTCAAGATTGGGTTTTCGCATCGATCCTTTTACGAAGCGAAGAGCCTACCATGCGGGCATCGATATTGCCAATCGAATCGGGACACCTGTACATGCCTCGCAGTCGGGTAAAGTCATCTTTAGCGGGTACAAGGGCACCTATGGTAAAACAGTGATACTCTCTCATCAGCAGGGATATTCCACGGTTTACGGACACCTGGATAAGATACTGGTTAAAAAGGGGCAGGTTGTGAGGCAGGGGGATAAGATTGGGACCGTGGGGAATACCGGGCGCTCGACCGGCCCGCATCTCCATTTTGAAATTCAACGTCACAGAAGGATCATCGATCCCCTGAAGCTGCTTCACAGGTAGAGCCGGGCAGGTTTTGTAAAAAACTTGTATAAATAGGGCGAACTTCGTTCGCCAGCACTACGCTCATTTGAATTAAATTTATGATTCTTTTTGTTGACGGGTTGGAAACTCGATCTAGCGCAGCGATATCTTGGATTTGCATTAAATTTCCAAAGTATATATAATAGGGGTTGATCATCATTGAAGGTATTACCGAGAGACCTGTTCCATGAAAAAGTCAGGCCAATTGAGTATGAGCATTTCAATAAAGCTTCTGACCCTCAAGGTGAGGCATCATCTTTTTTTTTCCATACGCTTGAGAAGATGTATGCATCTCTTCAATGACCATTTCTGCGCTATTGATTTTATTCCACTTCAGCGTGCGCTGAAGTTGTGCGCCCTGTCCTGCAGTATCGTGGTGGTGCTTGCACTTGTGCCGGCACCCTTTGTTGCATCGAAAGTGGACATTCCCTTTTACGGAGACTTTGCCTGGCAGACCGATGCACCGGTACGGCTTTCCTCCGGCGACTTCAGGGAAAACGGTCGGGGCGGTATCGAGAATTATGTGCCCAGGCTCAGGCTCATCGAGTACACGATCGAGAAAGGGGATACACTCTGGAACATCGCAATAAAGCACGATGTCGACCCTGACAGTATTATCAGCTGTAATGTCTTTACCAACGTTCATGCCATACACGAGGGAGATGTCATACTCATTCCCAATATCAGGGGCATATTCGTCAATGTACAGGACAGAGATACTATTTTCCAGTATTCAACGAAGTACAAGGTGGCACCGGATTTCATCATGGAGGTAAACAACCTTCGCACCAATGAACTGAGTCCGGGCATGAAAATCTTTCTGCCTGATGTGAAATTCAGCAACATGGAAAGGGCATATGCCCTTGGAGAAGCCTTCAACAAACCCGCCAGGGGAAGACTCACCTCTCGCTACGGCTACAGGCGGGACCCCTTTTCCCGCAAACGTTCCTTTCACAGGGGAATCGATATAGCAAACCGCGTTGGAGCGCGGGTATATGCCGCGCAGGAGGGGAGAGTGATCTATGCAGGTCCGCGCTACGGATACGGTAATGTGGTGATACTGGAGCACCGATTCGGATACAAGACACTGTACGGACATCTCAATGAAATTGTCGTGAAGGAGGGGCAGAGAGTCAGGAGCGGTCAGATTATCGGTACTGTGGGCAATAGCGGGCGGTCGACCGGTCCCCATGTACATTTTGAAGTCTGGCACAAAAACCGCACCATCGATCCGCTTACGCAAACCAACATGGCTGTACGATAGTGTTACATACTGGTCCTTCACATATTTCAGTCTCTCTTCAACTTCATGCTAAAGGGCATCAATGAAACTGACAAAAATCATAGCAACCATCGGACCGCAGAGCCAGGATGAAAGCAGTATCTCAAGCATGGCTGTCGCGGGAATGAATGTCGTCCGGATGAATTTTTCTCACGGTTCCTACGATTTCCATAAAAAGACCATTGACATCACAAGAATGGTCTCTGAGAAGCTTGGGGTGCACATCGGGATACTCATGGACCTGCAGGGCCCGAAACTTCGTACCGGTCGCCTGGTAAAAGAGACGATCACGCTGCACAAGGGTAAATTGATCGAGTTGACCGTGAAGGATATGGTGGGTGATTGGAATATACTCAGTGTGAACTACGATAAACTCCCAAAGGAGACGAAGAAAGAGGACCGGATACTCATCGATGATGGCAATATCGAACTCCGGGTTGAAGAGGTTACCTCCACAGGGGTGAAGTGCAGAATCATCAATGGCGGCATCATCCGCTCACAGCGCGGTGTCAATTTTCCAAACAGCGGCATCAGTGTATCCTCAATCACCGAAAAAGATAAACGCGACCTCGCCTTTGGTGTTGAGAGGGGAGTCGATTTCGTGGCCCTCTCCTTTGTGCGGAGTGCGGAGGACATCATGCAGCTTCGGAGCCTGATGAAGGAGATGGGGCGAGAGCTTCCCATTATTGCAAAGATTGAGAAACCCGAAGCTGTGGAGAATATCGACGACATAATTGATCAGTCCGACGGAATCATGGTGGCCCGCGGTGACCTGGGAGCTGAGACCTCGCCTCAGGAGGTCCCCATTTTACAAAAGCTCATTATCTACAAGTGCAATCGGGCGGGAAAACCGGTTATCACTGCAACGCAGATGCTCGAATCCATGATCAGGAACCCCCGTCCGACACGTGCCGAAGCTGCGGATGTGGCAAATGCGATCTTCGACGGTACAGACAGCATCATGCTTTCCGGCGAGACGGCGATTGGAGACTATCCCCTTCAGTCGGTTCAGGTCATGTACAACATCGCGAGTAGAACCGAGGAGGAGATTTTCAGACGGAAGAAAATGGGAGAGTACATTGAGCATGTCCATCATCCTGATCAGGGTGATGTGTCGGATCACGTGGCATATATGGCGGTCAAGCTCGCCGATAATCTGAACGTCCGGTTTATCGTCAGCTTCACCCTGACGGGACGAACGGCGGCCCTCGTGAGCAGATGCAGGCCTTCCGTGCCTGTCATTGCCATGTCGCCCAGCGAAGAAGTCCTGCGGAGGGTCTCACCACTCTGGGGTGTGCAGGGTATGAGTATCGAGCAGGTATCATCCACGGAGGAGATGATCGACCGGGCTGAGGGGCTTCTCGTAACGAGCGGTTTATGCAACGAGGGGGACACAGTCCTGATGGTCGGTGGCGTACCTGTCCTCGCCAACAGTCCCACAAATATGATGAAGGTACACCGGCTGAAGATTGGCGAGAAAAACATTTAATTGAAAAAACAGCGCACTACGCTACCTGTTGCGCTTCCACTGCGGATGGGTAATGTTGAATCGCCTGACCTTGTAATTCAGAACACGGCTGGAGACGCCGAGAAGCTCAGCGGCGTCTTTTTGTATCCAGTCACTCATCTTCAGTGCCTGGAGAATGAGCTCCTTCTCAACCTGATCGAGCCGTATGCCCCCGGGCGGCATACGGATGTAGTTATGAATGTCTTCAACAGGTTCCATCTTATAGGGAACCCCCAGGTCTTCGGGTTTAATGGTCATGCCTTCAGACATGAGTACGGCACGCTCAACGGCGTTTTGTAATTCTCTAATATTGCCGGGCCAGGAGTAATCTGTCAGGAATTTAATTGTCCGGGGATGCAGCTCTTTCAGGCTTTTATTCATGTCATTGCAGAACTTCTTCAGGAAAAAGTAGGAGAGAAGCAGTATGTCTCCTTTACGTTCCCTGAGCGGTGGGATATGAATCGTAACGGCGTTGAGCAGGTAGAAGAGGTCTTCACGGAACCGGCCTTCCTCAATCTCCTTGTACAGATTCCTGTATGTGGCTGCAATGATGCGGATATCAACTTTGTGGGTACGTTTGCCTCCAAGCCGCTGGAATTCACCGGTTTTCAAAATACGAAGCAGCTTTGCCTGTGTTAAAAGATTCATGGCCCCAACTTCATCAAGAAAAATACTACCTCCATCGGCCTGTTCAAACCTGCCGATTCGCTGTTTATCAGCCCCGGCAAATGCTCCACCTTCATGGCCAAATAACTCGCTTTCCAGGGTACGCTGCTCAAGTGCTGCGCAGTTCACCTTGACGAAGGCGTGATCAGCCCTGTTGCTGTTGTAGTGAATTGCACCGGCTATCAGCTCCTTGCCGGTTCCCATTTCACCGTTGAGGATGACCGTGGCATCGCTTCTGGCTATCTTGGTGACAAGTTCGAAAATTTTTCGTATTTCCTGACTCTCACCAATGAAGTTATCAGCATTGTATATGATGTTTCGCTCACCGCGGAGGCTGTCAGCTTCCTGTTTGAGCCTTCTTGTACTGATGGCCCTGCTTACCTTGACTTCAATCTCGGAAAGCTGATAGGGCCGTTGAATGAAGTCGAATGCCCCGTTACTCACCGCCTGCAGCGCTTCATCTGTTTTATCCTTATCTGTCGTGATCATTATGATGGTATTGGAGTTCAAACCTTTTACGTATTCCACAAAGTCAAGGATCCTGCCGTTGGAATTCATGGTATCGAAAATAACGATATCGAATACCAGTTTCTCGAGCAGTTTGGTCGCGGCGTCCAGGGTGGGCGCAAACTCAATTTCATGTTCGCTGTTACCGTAGAGCTGTGAAATTTCTCTACGAAAATCACTATCAGTGTTGACAATCAGGAATTTGCTCATTTTGTATCACTATAGAATACAGTAAAAATTACAATATTGTAAAGTAGATTTTTATGGGGAAATCGTTTATATTGATAAGTTATGGAGAACATGGAAGGCATTATGGGCTATCTGTTGAGGCCCTTCTTTATCGGGCTGTACTTAGGTATTGCCGGCTGTCTTTTCTTTTCCATACAGGGAAAGCTAAAAGCTCGAAGGCTGAAGAAAGAGATAGGCAAGCTGAAACAGCATATTCAGATCAAGCTCGATATAGAGGCTGAGGAGAACGAACGGAAGAAGCACACCATTGAAGAACTGAAGAAAGAAAGTGAAAACCTTCGAATAACACTACAGGAGTATATGCAGAAACCTGGACGCAAGGAATTACGGCAGCTGCACCTGTATCAGAGAGCAGTAGAAATTCTCATCGAGAAGGCCCCCGGGTTTGCGCAGTCCTGGCTCAGTGCCCTCAAAGAGGGTGAGGAAGAGATGAAGAAGTCGGAGAAGGGTGTCGTCCCCTTTATCAGAAGACTTCTCCCTGGAAACTCTACCCGCACTCCGGTTCTGGATAAGCCACTCGATACCCAGAAAGAATAAATGCAGCAGCTCAGTTCCGGGCGATGCTTTCCCACCGAATGGATGCGCTGTAGCCGATACGTTTCACAATTTCCACAATCCTTTCGAGTGAACTAGAACTTCCCTCGTATTCTACGTGTACTTCCCCTTTATCGGTTATGACCCTGATATCTCTCACCCCCTGGACCTTCCTTCCGAGATGTTCTATAGTGTAGGCGCAGGAAGCACAGCGGGCCCCGTTCAGATCAAGAACGGCCCTTTTAGATTCAGTGGTGCCGTTTTTCTTTTTCATGCTCTAGAAACTAGGTACAGCAGCGTAGGAGGGCAAGGGATAAATGGTCACACCATACTTATGTGCACGATTGATAGTGAGGAATCTAAATCCGACTCCCTGTACCCTGCCCGAAACGTAGAGGTATACGAGGGCGTAGCGTTCTCCGCTCACCTACTGGTCCATATTAGTACGGTCCTGAATGGCCGTAAGGTCGTCCGGCCGCCTATGCTTCGAGCTGTTGTATTATTTTCTCAATCTTGTCCCTCTCGGGGTACTCGGGATCAATGATCAGCAGGGTTTTAAAAATGGTCAGTGCATCCTCCTTTTTCCCCTGTTTGAGAAAGAGGTTTCCCAGCGGCTCGTAAGCCAGCACGAAATTCTTATCAGATTTGATTGCACGAAGATACTCGGTGATAGCGTCGTTTTCTTTTTCGAGCTTTACATAGGTGCTTGCGAGGCCAAAGTGGGCCTCGGGTGATATGGGGTCGATCTCAAGTGCGTTCTTGAACTGCGCCTGTGCTTCCTTGTATAGTTCACTCTTCAGCAGGGCGTTACCGTAGTTTATCTGGGCCGGTACGGAGTATGGGTCGAGCGTGATGGCCTTTCTCAGTGTTGCCAGAGCCTTGGCATAGAGGTTGCTCTTGATGTAAATATCGCTGATATTGTTGTAGGCCTCCATGTATTTCGAGTCAATCGCAATGGCCTTCTCATATGCCGTGATTGCTTCGCTGTATTTCTCGAGCCGGGCATAGTTATTACCGAGATTGTAGTAATAGCGCTTGTCATTTCTGTTGATCGCAATGGCCTTTTCCAGTGATTGAACTGCGCGGTTGTATTTTTCCTCCATTTCATAGAGAATGGCCAGGTTGTAGTAGGTGAGATCGCTTTGCGGGTCAATGGCAAGAGCCTTCTCGTACTCCTTGCGTGCACGGTCAAATTGTTTTTTCTGGCGGTAAGCGTCCCCAAGCTTGATGTGCGCCTTTGCATTGTCTGGTTCAATGGCCAGAGCTTTTTGATAGTTCCCAATTGCTTTATCGTAGAAGCCATTCTCATAGTATATGACCCCGATATTCATGAAGGCTTTGGTATAATCTGGCCTCAGCTGAATAGCCCTGTTATACGCATTGATGGCATTGTTCGATTGTCCAAGGATCTGCGCCGTGAGTCCCAGGTTGTAATGTGCCTGCGGCATGTCCGGCAGGAGCGAACTCGCCTTTGTAAAGGAGAAGAGTGCATCTCGATACTCCCGCTGCAGGTAATGTAAAACACCCAGCCTGTAGTATGCCATGCCATTGTTCGGATCGAGCTCAATTGCCTTTTGATATTCCGAAACCGCGCTGGACTGCAGTCCCTGGTCGTCGTACACCTGTCCCAGTGTGTAGTGGGGGAGTGATTGCGTCGGATCTGCCTGAATGGCCCGTTTGCTGGTCTCAATGGCCTTTTGCACATTTTCCTGAGAATCAGGATTTTCATTGTAGTAACTGGAACCGAGATAGGCGAGGGTCTTGCCCCTATGGGGCATGATCTCATCGGATTTTTTAAAATTCACAATGGCTCTGTCGAAGTTTCCGGCAGAGTACTCTGTTTTACCTTTCTTGAAATAAGCGTCAGCCTGCCTTACCCGCTCCGCCTTCTCCTTCTCCAAGTTTACCGGTTCTGGTTTTTCCTTCTTCTGCTCCTTGGGTATGGAGCCCTTCAAAGAGGTCACAACCTTGTCAAATTTTTCAATCTCTCTATCTTCGTCTTCACGGTCCTGCACCTTCTTCTGCGCTATGGTCTCATCGAGAAGGGTTTGTGCTTCGGTATTTGCAGGGTCTCTGATCAGCACCTGCTCCAGCTGTGTGCGCGCCAGGTCATATTCCTCTTTGTCAAGATAGTAGCGGGCAAGTTTGAGCATGTTCTCAATTTCATCGACTTCTTCGGTCTCTATCGTCTCTCGGGCAGGCTTCTCAGGCGATATTTCTTCCCTGCCCGTACGGGACCGCAATAGAAAGAAGAGGACACCTGCAATTATGATGACAGCTACTGCTGCAATGATGGCGGCTTTTTTACCATCCATTTTCCTCTCCTCATCTCTCTATGTCTTCGATACTGAGATCGTCGATCGGTTTTTCGCTCATCTCCATGATGTTTTCAGTGCTGTTCGTAAGCCTGTCGAGGTCGCTCATAATTTCATTCAGGAGGTCAACATCGAGTCCCATTGTTTCATCGACATTGGACGGTGTTTCCTCCCCATTGCCAAGCTCTTCACGCAGATACGCTATGGCACGTTCAATATTTTCGTATTGAGGCGTTTCAGGATATTTTTCGAGATAGGTTTCCCATTTGAATATGGTCTTCTCAATATTTCCTGCCTTGTAGTAGGCATTGCCGGCGTTGAGATAGGAATCGTAGAGCGTCGGATCGTGGGAAAGCGCCTTATCGTACATCTCCGTTGAAAACTCGTAATTTCCCTTGAGGTAATAGCAGTTTCCAAGATTATAGAAGAAAACCCCCCTATTGTCAGCATAACTCAGTCCTGCTGTATAGGTTATAATGGCATTATCCAGGTCATTGAGCTGATAGTACGCATTTCCGAGGTAGAAGTATACAAGTCCGTTTTGAGGCTCAACCCTCTTTGCCTCCTCGAGGTTTGCCGCTGCCAATTCGAACTGGTTACCCTGATAATACGTGAGTCCCCTGTTGAAGTACTCGCTTTCCGAGGCTTCGAGCAATTGTGACGTACTCGATGTGCTCAGGGCGATGAGCATGCCCGTAGTAAAAAGGGAAAGAGCAATACATTTCACCCATCGCCGAACGGGATCTGTATAATTGATAGAAATTAACTTCATTCTATAGTACCATTAAATTTAAAAGTTCGTATACCCTATGTATACTCATTTTACCACGGTATCTCATACATAGTATCGTAATGAAAATCGGGACAGGTAATAGGTATATCAATTCATACAAGGACATGTTATGATGCCTGCTCTGTGGTTTGGGTTTATCTTTGGCGGCGCCGGACTGATTTATTTCATCG
>JAGLSF010000109.1 GCA_023136305.1 Spirochaetota bacterium | reverse complement strand
CGAAGTGTCAAGTAATTCATGCAACTTCGGACTCATGTAGTATCACCGTGGTCTGTTGAGATACAGGTGGCATTTTATGGCGAGTGATTACAGAGAAGATATGAAAAATACACTTCTGGAGAGGGAACTTGACCGCATGCTCACAATTACAGAGGCCGCGTTCCTTCTTGGAGTAAGCTGTACATCTCTCAGGCGCTACGCCAATGAAGGAAAAATTAAAACGTACCGTGTCGGGTCGGGTAGGCATAGGCGGTTTAGAAAGAGGGATGTACTTGAGTATCTGGAGAGAAGCAGTGAGTTTTAAAGGGGGTCTTGTTCTGTGCGTTACGCTCGCAATGATCGGTCTCACGGGTTGTGGCTATTTTGAAGAGAGGCGCATTCTTTCAGAGAGCAGGAAGGTCCTGTCCAACCCTGATAGGGATGTTGAAGATTTGAATTCCATCAGGCCTGGGTTGAGAAGGATAATTGACATGAAGCTGCAGGCAGTTAATCAGTTAGTGGTTGTAGACCGGGTCCTGGGCAGAAAATATCTCGTTGCGGGCAGCTACAACCTTGCCCGGGAGGCGCTTGAGGAGGCTGAGTATCTCCAACCATACAGTGCGTTTATCAAGAAGGACCTTGGTGAATGTCACTATTTTCTGGGTGCATCGGCACTGGATCAGGAGGAGCGTGACACAAACTTCCAGAAATCGCGGGCATACTACAACAAGGCTCTGGAAATTGACCCGGAGCTGGTTGAGGCCCGCTACGGCTTGAGCCTGGTGCTCTACTTCGGATACGATGATGTGCGGGGTGCCATCGAGCAGATGAAAATGGTGGTTGAACAGGATCCCAGAAATGTGGATGCACGGTTTGCCCTGGGTCGATATTTCTATGAGCTCGGGGAGTATTCCAAAGCTCTTGGAGAGTATATTGAGATCACGAATATTCTTCCGAAAAGCTCTCCCAGACGGGCAAAGGCAGAAGAGAACATCATGCAAATAAACAGGAAAATGTGAAGCTATGGATAGAGAAGAGATACTCTCAGCATTGATTTTTAATCGGGTGACAAACTATACACCTGTGCAGAAATTTGCCCTGTTTACACAGTTCGGGGGAATAGGGCGTATCTTTTCACGGAGGAGAGAGGCTGAGTCTGTCTATCATAAGCCCTTTAAAATCAACGGTGAGCAGCTTCGTATTGAAGTTGCGCGGGAGAGGGCCGAGTGGGAGCTGAACTTCTGCTCTGAAAGGGGAATACAGATACTGGAGCTCGGTACTCAGATGTATCCTGAATACCTGGCAGCCATAGATGATCCTCCTCTTCTACTCTTCACTTTCGGCAGGATGGACCTCTTGGGAGAGCAGCAGCTGTTTAGTATTGTGGGTGCGCGTAAAGCCTCAAACAGCAGCATCAACAGGGCTTTTAGTATTGCACGTGATCTGTCGCGCAACGGCTTCATCATTGTGAGCGGTCTCGCTTCGGGCATCGATTATTACGCCCACAAGGGGGCACTTGACAGCGGAGGAACGACCATCGCGGTACTGGGAAATGGCATTGATGTGGTCTATCCCAGAGCAAACCGAGACATGTACGATGGTATCAAGAAGGGGGGTCTCCTCCTCTCGGAATTCCCGATTGGCACAGAGCCTCTCAAGTACAACTTCCCGAAGCGAAACAGAATTATAAGCGGCCTGTCAAAGGGAATCCTGGTGGTTGAAGCGTCTGCAAAATCGGGCGCCCTCATCACTGCAGGCTTTGCACTCGATCAGGGAAGGGAGGTTATGGCGCTTCCGGGTAAGGCTGGTTCTGATTCATTTTCGGGCAACAACCGTATCATCAAGGAGGGTGCCCATCTTGTTGAAGATGCTGAGGATATCTGTGCACTCTTCGGGATTGAGTGTGCAAGCGGCGGTGATAACAATTCGCTCCCCTTTTCAGCACTGGAATGTAATATTTTAACTGTACTCGGGGATGACCTGGTGAGTATTGAGGATATAGAGAGAAATCTGGAGACTCCAGTTTCGAAAATTGCCTCAGCGCTTACTCATCTGGAGCTTAAGGGAGCGGTCATCCAGTATCCGGGAAAAAATTTTATAAAAGCGTAAGGCCATGGGAATAAACAAATCACTGGTAATTGTCGAGTCACCGACTAAGGCGAAGACCATAAACAAGTATCTGGGTAAGGAGTATTCCGTCAAGTCCTCGATGGGGCATCTGATTGATCTTCCCAAGTCCAGGCTTGCCGTTGACGTGGGCAACGATTTCAAGCCGGACTATATAACGATCAGAGGCAGGGGGAAGATCCTCAGCGAGCTGAAAAAGGAAGCACAGAAGAGTGATCAGATCTATCTTGCCGCCGACTCCGATAGGGAGGGAGAGGCCATTTCCTATCACATCAAGAATGCGCTTGAAAAGGCAAATCCCAAGGCGGAGATAAAGAGAATCGTCTTCAACGAGATTACGGACAAGGCAATCCGGGAATCCATCGGGCACTCGAGAAGCATCGATATGTCTCTCGTGAATGCGCAGAAGGCGCGAAGGATACTCGACCGTATTGTCGGCTACAGCCTCTCCCCTCTGCTGTGGGAGAAGATCAAGAAAGGCCTGTCGGCGGGACGGGTACAGTCTGTCGCCCTGCGAGTCATATGTGAGCGTGAGGAGGAGATCGAACACTTTACACCCGAGGAGTTCTGGACCATTGAGGCGGAATTCATAAAGGGCAAGAAATCCTTTCGGGCAAAGCTCCTGTTCATGGACGGGCAGAAGGTAAGCATCGGCTCTGAAAAGGAGGCCGATGCAATACTCAGCAGGGTCAAAAACGAGAAGTTCATCGTTCAGCACATTGATGAGAGCGAACGGAGGCGAAGGGCACCTGCACCTTTTACGACGAGTAAGATGCAGCAGGCAGCAGGCTCGAGGTTGGGGTTTCCAGCGAGAAAAACCATGATGGTGGCACAGCAGCTCTACGAGGGTATTGATATTGAGGGCGGGCCTGTTGGCCTCATCACCTATATGCGAACGGATTCGATGAGGGTGGCAGCCCAGGCACAGGAAGACGCGGCGCGGTATATTCGGGAGAACTTCTCCGAGCAGTATCTCCCGCCCAAGCCCAATATTTTCCGCAACAAGGGCAATGCGCAGGATGCACACGAGGCCATTCGGCCTACGTCGGTACACAGGACCCCCGCACAGATGAAGGAGTTTCTCACGAGGGATCAGCTGCGGCTCTACACGCTCATCTGGGAACAGTTCGTCGCTTCTCAGATGGCTGCTGCGGTCTTCAAGCAGGTTAAGGTTGATATAGCGGCGGACGGTGGGACCTTCCGAACCAATGGACAGAAAGTCCTCTTTGATGGATTTCTGAAGGTCTACAGAGGAAACGGTGCGGACAAGGAAAAAGTGCTTCCACCCTTGAAGGAGGGCGAACAGCTCGAACCACTGAGCGTCGACAAGGAGGTGCACTACTCTGAGCCCCCGCCGCGATTTACCGACGCGACACTGGTCAGGTTTTTCGAAGAATCAGGCATCGGTAGGCCCTCCACCTATGCGCCCATTATTACCACGCTCATTGCTCGATACTACATAGTGCGGGAGAAGAGGCAGTTCAAACCCACCTTTCTCGGAAGCCTGACCAACGATCTCATGGTGAAGAGTTTCTCCGATCTGCTTAGCATTCAGTTCACTTCAAACATGGAGGCCCGCCTCGATGAAGTGGCCGACGGGAAACTGGACTGGGTGCAGCTTCTCAAGGATTTCTATCATCCCTTTATCGAGTCAGTGGAGGAAGCTCAACAAAAGCTGGAAAGCTACAAGGGCATCACCGATGAAGAGACCGACCTCACCTGCGAGAAGTGCGGCAGGCCGATGATCAAGAAGCTCGGTAAATACGGCTATTTCCTGGCCTGTTCCGGTTTCCCGGAGTGCCGAAACACCATGCCCCTCCCCTACGGCAAATGCCCGCGAGAGGGGTGTGACGGTTTCGTTGTTGAACGGAAAACCAAGAGAAGGCGAAGCTTTTACGGGTGCAGCAGATATCCTGACTGTGATTTTATGACCTGGGACAAGCCTTCACCTGACCCCTGTCCTCAATGCGGAAGTATCATGGTCGAGAAGAGTATCGAGGGCGTGAATAAGCTCATCTGCCAGCGTGAGAGCTGCGGTCAGCACATTGCAGCGGCAGACGAGAAAAAGGAGAAGGTGCTCGTTAAAACATGAGCGTACGATTCTATATGGACACTGTAAGGGCGGGAGGGGATTTGAACAGGGAAAGCTTCCTTCATGAGATTGAGGGGTTCCGTAAATATCTCAAAGTCCTGAACCGCGCGGACAAGACAGTGCAGTGGTACATCCACGATGCGCTGCTCTTTCTCAGGCACGTTGAAAATCACTATGATCTCAAGGGTCTGAGCGGCATAGGCAAGCATGAGCTGCGGGACTTCCTCGCCATGGAGCTTTCAAGGGGGATTTCGAGGAAATCTCTCATGAGAAGGGTTTCGGGAATCAAGATGTTCTTCCGCTACCTCATCGAGGAGGGCCTGGTGCAGGATACCAGTATATTAACGGTGGACACTCCCAAGGCCGACAAGAGGCTTCCTAAGACCCTCTCCCAGAACCAGATCAAGAGTCTCCTCAGGGGAATTGAAGGAGAGCGCCCAATCGATAAGCGTAATCTGGCAATACTCTCCTTTCTCTATGGGACTGGTGCACGGGTCAGTGAGCTCGTAGCGCTCAATATTGAGGATGTGGATTTCAATACCGGGCTCGTTCGTCTGAGGGGAAAGGGCGGAAAGGACCGCATTGTCCCGGCAGGTATGTTTGTCATTGAGAGATTGAAACACTGGCTCGAATCGCGGCATGACATGGGGGAAGCTGTGTTTACGTCCATGAACGGACGGAGGATAAGTGACCGGCATATCCGGAACATCCTCCGTGCAGCCCTTCAAAGGGCGGCGGTACAACTTCCGCTTTCTCCGCACGGAATGCGCCACTCCTTCGCCACGCACATGCTGGAGAACGGTGCAGACATCAGGACCGTGCAGGAATTGCTGGGGCACATGAGCCTGTCAACGACACAGGTGTATACCCATGTTGCGACTGACAAACTCGTCAGAAGTTACCAAAAGTTTCATCCTCATGCATAGGAGGACAAGGTGAAGGGAACGACAGTACTGGCAATTCTCGGCAAGGACAGCATCGCCATGGGCGGTGACGGACAGGTCACCATGGGACAGACTGTCATGAAGGGAAATGCGGTCAAGGTGAGAAGGATGTATGAGGGGAAGGTGCTTGCCGGATTTGCCGGTGCAACGGCCGATGCCTTTGCGCTGTTCGAGAAGTTCGAGGGCAAGCTGAGTGAGTTCAGCGGAGACCTCGCCCGCGCAGCTGTCGAACTCGCGAAGGAGTGGCGTACTGACCGTATACTCCGCAGGCTGGAGGCGCTGCTCATCGTGGCCGACAGGCAGAGTATGTTTCTCATATCGGGGACTGGCGATGTGATACGGCCGGAAGACGACGGAGTGCTCGCAATCGGGGCGGGCGGGCCCTATGCCACTGCAGCGGCAAAGGCCTTCATGAAATCCAGGCCAAAAATGGCACCCAAGGAGATCGTGGAGGAGTCCCTCAAGATTGCCGCATCTATCTGCATTTATACCAATGACAATATCAACGTTGAGGAGATCCGTTGAGGAGACATCATGAAGAAGGCTGAAAATGAATTGACGCCTGCTGAGATCGTATCGGAACTGGATACGTATATCATAGGACAGGACAAGGCCAAGAAGGCCGTCGCCATAGCACTGAGAAACCGGTACCGCAGAAGAAAGCTTCCCGAGGAGCTTCGAGATGAGGTGGCACCGAAAAATATAATCATGATCGGACCGACGGGTGTCGGTAAGACGGAGATTGCACGAAGGCTCTCCAATATCAGCAGGGCCCCCTTTATCAAGGTGGAGGCGACAAAGTACACCGAGGTTGGGTATGTTGGACGGGACGTTGAGAGCATGATCAGGGACCTCACCAATATTGCGGTGCATGACATCAAGAAGGAGATGAGCGAGGAAGTTGAGGTGCTGGCCAAAGAACGTGCTGAAGAAGACCTGCTAGATCTGCTGCTGCCACCGCTGACTTTTGCACGGCGAAACACGGGGTCCGCAACAGCTGAAACACCGGCTGCCGCTGATACTGGTGTGAGCGGCGAGGAACGTCGCAAGCACACCCGCGAACGGTTCAGGGGAATGCTCAGAAAGGGCGAGCTCGAGGAGAAGCTTGTCGAGGTCGAGGTTAAACAACCGAAAACACAGGTGCTCGGCATGTTTGCCGGTATGGGGCTCGAGGAGATGGATTCAAACCTCTCGAACATGTTCAGCAACATCTTTCCGGAAAAGAAGAAGAGGAAGAAGGTGACAGTCGGGGAAGCACGCACCATACTCGAGGAGCAGGAGCGTGACAAGCTCATCGATATGGACAAGGTCGTGAAGGACGCCACCGAACGGGTCGAGCAGATGGGCATTGTGTTCCTTGACGAGATCGATAAAATTGCACAGAAAGGATTGACACATGGCCCCGATGTTTCCCGGGAGGGGGTGCAGCGTGACATCCTTCCCATCGTGGAAGGGTCAACGGTGATGACAAAGTACGGAGCTGTGCGCACGCATCACATTCTATTTATCGCTGCCGGTGCGTTCCACATGAGCAA
>JAGLSF010000108.1 GCA_023136305.1 Spirochaetota bacterium | reverse complement strand
TATGCAGGCTGCTGTTTTTTCTCATGCTGATACAGCTGCTTTTTATAGGTGTGCTCCATGCCGAGAAGGATGAGATGTATACCTCGAGCGAGGAGTTTCTACCCCTCGGTTCTTCGCTCGGAGAGGGGAGTGCTGCCCAGGACCTCTCCTTTCTCGAGGACGAAACCCTCATAAACGATGCGGAACTTGCGGGAATACGGCTGCTGAAAGACGAGAACCGTCTCCTCTTCATGCTGAAAGCGGGGCAACCTGAAGCACTTGCAGAGCGCGACCTCAAATACGATCTGTTCATTGAAAACTGTCCGCCGCGAATAGTTCTGCTGCTGTACGGTGTGGTGAGCAGTGAAAAGGTGTACCGTTTTTTCAAGAACCTGGATGTCCGGGGAGTTGTGCGCAACCCCTTTTTGAATTCCCATGTTTCTGAATACGTGATTTTCCTGGAGGATTGGGCTGAGATCGTGGTGGAGTATTCCATGGAAGAGCATGTCCTGTTTCTGCACTACAGCTTTGCAGAGCCCCCATACAGGCGGGGCTACGGTGTGCGCATTGCTGATACGAAGATAGATCCCCTCCCCCACATAATAGAGATAAAGCGGGAGCTCACCGATTACGGACTGCCAAACTTCCTTCTCATCGCATCCGACGAGGAAACAGTGGTACTGGAGTCACCCTTTTTCACGTCCCGCCAGGAGGCTATTGCATACATCGAATCGCTCGAGGGGTTCGGTTTCAAGGGCAAATTAGCCATTCGGGAGTACAGGGATTTTCCGAAGCCCCACCGTTCCGACGTGGTGTCCGAGGTGATTATCACAGGTGAAGGTGATGTGAACCTCGAGAATCTTGTATATTCAGAACTCCTTCCTGAGCGCATATACAGCCTGGCCTACTCAAAACTGTATGTGATTACAAAGGAGATATTCAGTCCACGTGTGCAGAGTGATGATGAGCTGATCGTCGAGTACTACTACAGCCTCAGCGAGATATACCGGAATTACGAGACAGAGAGTCCGCAGGAACTTCAGCTGGCCCGCCTGGTATCGATCAAGCTTCTGGAGATCATTTACTTCACATACCCAGAAAGCCAGCGGGCCGATGACGCACTATGGGAAATGGCCAATCTTATCAATGAACATGGCATTCAGGACCTGCTTGATGAAGAGGAGTGTTATCAAAGAATTCTCAGGGAGTATCCTGGGAGTATATTCCGCGAGGAGTCTCGTGCACGATTGAAGGCCATGGAAAGCTGAAAAGTTTGAAGCCTTCCTGAACAGTGCTGTGTATCGATCCCCACACTATTCTGATTAGTTCCTGGTGAATAATTCTTACGAATTATCCACCAGTTCAATCATTAGTTTCTAATTTTTTATTATACATATATCTATTCCATTGTCCTGGTGAACTTATTTATCAAATGTAAATTAAGCCTGCTTCGCAGGAGACAGCACCAGAAACTAATTAGGGAGCGCATGCACATACCGTGTCGTCGAAGACCTCACCCCTGCTTGGTTGCCATGTGTCCGTATCGGGCGGCTTGTACAGGGCCTTTGAGCGGGGTATTGCTGTGGGCTGTACTGCAGTACAGATCTTCACCCGAAACCAGCGCCAGTGGCAGACCAGTCCTCTGTCTGAAGAGCAGATACACCGTTTCAGGGAATCGGCGCAGGGCCATGCGGGGATCAGGTCGGTGCTGGCGCATGGTTCCTACCTGGTGAATCTGGCAGCTGACGGAGAGAGCAGTGCGAACCTGGTGAAGCTTTCTACCGAGACGATGCTCGATGAGTTGAACCGCTGCGATATGCTGGGCATTCCCTTTCTTATCATGCATCCGGGGTCCCATGGAGGTGCAGGTGAGGGGACCGGCATTGAAAGGGCTGTCTCGCGCATTGAAGGGGTATTAGGTCAGTACTCCGGCGATACCGTGCTGCTCATCGAGACAACAGCCGGACAGGGAACCGGTATAGGCTATCGATTTGAGCATATACGTGATATCATTGGAGGGGTGCGCGACAGGAGAATCGGGGCGTGCATCGACACCTGTCACATTTTCAGTGCAGGGTATGACATACGAACGAGGAGAGCACTGCGTCGTACCATGCGCGAGTTCGACAGGATCGTGGGGTTAAAATATGTGAAAGCGCTTCACCTGAACGACTCAAAGGGTGCGCTCGGTGCACGGATAGACCGTCACATGCACATCGGCAGGGGTGAGATTGGGGTCGGGGCTTTTTCCATGATCATGAGAGACGGGAGGTTCGCCTTCATTCCGAAGATCCTGGAAACACCAAAAAAACTGGATGGACGGGACATGGACAGAGAGAATCTCGATCTGCTCCGAAGCATGACAGGGGATATCCTTGGCAGATAGCCCACGGCAATTGGGGGAGGATTGTTCGATGTACGGGAAAAGACTGTACGGGTTCAGGATGCTCGCCCCGCTTTTCCTCATTGTCATGCTACTGGCATTTTGCTCTCCTGCTGCGGCGCAGCAGAAGAGAGACCGTCAGGGACCGGCGCTTCGTGCTGACCTGGAGGTGAACTTCGAACTTCAGCATTTGGCTTCTGAAAACCGGTGGGTGATTGGATATCCTCTCTACGGTAACATCGGTATCATCTATGAGGGCGAGGGCGTCGAGGCTGCTGCGTCAGTGGATCTTATCGACGAGGTGAGTATTGGTGAGACCTATGTACGCGGAGGGGCAGACTACTCCTATCTGCAGCTCGGTTATTACACCGAAACATGGCGCGCCGGTTATTCCTGGAGCGTCGTCGACGTTCTCAATCGCCACGATGACCGCTACCCTGAAAATGTCTTCTATCGAAACATCATGCGGCCCAATCCGGTCATGACTCTGTCCATTGGCGGCGACAATTATGCGCAGCAGATCGTGGTTTCACAGAAAGAGGAACAGCTCGATTCTGTGGACGATGCACTTATAGGACTCCATTCGCTCATCAGCAGGAAGGGGTTCATGTCAGGCCTCGGTTTCATCCGTCATGCAGGTTATCCACCCCCGCTGCTCTTCCTCACAGGAAAAACCGAAGGCAGGCGGACCAGTGGATGGATGGAGGTAGGCTGGTGGATTTATAAGGATGGACCTGATAGGGTGAAGGGGGTCATCGGCGGACGACAAAACTTTTCATCGGCATTTATCATCGCAGAGATCATTGTACAGGATTCTGATTTGATCCTGTTTCTCGAGGAGGAGATGCGGGTGGGTTCCCGTGTCTCTCTGGACATCAAATCCTATGTGTATCTGAACAGTTTCAGTGCTGCCATTGATTCATACGTGAGCACGGCCGTGGATGCGCATGTCCGAATGGACCTGGGAGGAATGTACTTCTTCGGCCAGGAGGGAAGCTACTTCTCCCGCTATGATCCGGAACAGGACAATGATAACAAGATATACCTCAGGCTTTTCTTTTCGTTCTGAAAAAAACCGTTGTTCCCTTGCGCACGCTTCTCTCGATACGAATGCTTCCCTCTCTTGAAGAGGGTTCATTTTTTTGAGTTGTTGATGGATGAGATTGAATCGAGGCCCTCCGGGTGGGGCAGTATATACTTCACGGGCTGAATGGTTCCGTCTTTTTTCAACACCTTTTCAACATATCGATTCTTTAAAATGGAGTGTTCAATGAGAAGATCGTCCTCTATAACGGAACCGTAAATATAGGTCATGCCCTTGATCACAACGTTGTCGTGAATGATGACAGGATCGTTCGTACTGCCGGTAATCCTCACCCCCGTTTCAATTCTGACGTCCTTCCCGATCCTGACGTTGCCCTGAATCACATTTCCCCGATAGATGTAACATGCATCACCTATTACCATGGTCTGATCGGGATGAGTGGAGATGTTGACATTTTCCCCAATACGAACGCCGCTGCCGAGAACAAGATTGCCCCTCAGTATTGCATTCTTTTCAATGATGTTCCCGCGGCCAAGCTGTACGTTCTCCCCTATGAACACGCCCTTGCCGAGCTGTATATCGTGGGCAGGGTATTCACTGTCAAGCTTCAAAATCCACTCCAGTGCCTCTTCTGCGATGAAGAAATCATCGGGATCGTCGATGGTGACAATATCCTTCAGCCGTTCATAGACCATGTTCCTGAAGGTGGCGTCCATCTTCTTGAGAACACTCTTTACATTGAAGGACAGGGCCAGATCATTATTAGAGATGCGTGAAGAGCAAACCTTAAGTCCCCTGTCATTGAATATCTTTATCAGGTCGGTCACATATAATTCTCCTTGTACATTGTCGGACTCAATATGACCGATGAGTTTTTTCAGTGCTTCGAGTTTGATTGCGTAAATGCCGACGTTGAACTCTCGAATGTCCAGGAGTTCATTGGGGCTGAAGCGCTCCTCCTCTCCCCTGAAGGTGACGGTGTATGCAGCATCCCCGTCCATGGCCAGAATGTCACGATGCTCCTTTATCTCGATAATGCTGTCGGGATCGTGTCTTGATTTCAGTATCCGTCCATAGTAGTTGTCCTCTACGCTGCCATGATGATAACCTGTTGTCACGAGCATATCGCAGCCGGTGCGACGGAACTGGTCGTTCAATTCTTTCACGGTTCGTTCAGTCAGGAGTCCCATGTCTCCCGGAATGATGAAGGCTGTGCCACTGATTTTCTTCAGTTCCGGGTGCTGCAGTGCTGTTCGGATTGCATCACCGGTTCCCCGCTGCTCCTTCTGATAGACAAATATCCTGTTGGGTTTCCGTCCCAGCGATGAGGCTACATCGAGGGCCTTTTCCCCCACCACGATGACCTGGTTGCCCGAGGAGAGGCCTTTCCGTGCCGCTTCACTGACACGCAATACGGATGGCTTGCCCCAGATCTCATGGAGCATCTTGGATTTTTCTGATTTTATTCGTTTGCCATGCCCTGCAGCGAGTATGATGGATATTTCCCGGGAAGACGGATCGATAGGGTCGCTCAGATTATCGAGTGTTTTTTGCAGAGCCTTTTCTTCTTCACTCAAGATGATTCACCTTTGATTTGTTTAGAGCCCATCATCCTCTTATTTAGTATATTATAATAAGGAGTGAATTTTTGCAATAGTTGTACTGGATTCAATTCTCGGAGGGTGGATACAAGGCAGTGACCCCTGCAAAAGGATCGCCCCATTACATCATTGACGGATACAACGTGATCCTGAACGGTGGGTACTCATCCGGCCAGGGCCATAGATCGGATGGGTCGGTTGCCGATTCCCGATATCATTTTCTCAGATCCCTTTCAAACTATGTACGTAAGAAGCGTGTGCGGATAACCGTGGTCTGGGATGGTGGATCTTCCACAGCCTATCCGAGGAGCGAGACGCATGATGGTGTACAGAGCATCTATACGCCGCCGGGTTTGAGTGCGGATGAGCAGATTGTAAGGATGGTGGAAAAGAAACCAAACCCTCGGGCAGTGACAGTAGTCTCAAATGATCGCCGGCATATCGTCGCAGTTGTACGGAACCTCGGGTCCCAGACCATGGGTGTGGAACAGTTTCTCTCCCTTATTGGGAACGGGCGAAAGAGCAGCGGTGGGACGGGGTGCAAATCCGGACACGCCGATGCTTCAGGAGAGAAGAAAGAGGCCAATGACCTCTCGGTGGAGGATTGGCTGAAACTATTTCAGGTAAGACGTACCGGAAACAGGAATGAGACATGAAGGATTTATCGGTGAAGGGGACACGGGACCTCTATCCTGAGCAGTATGCACGGGTTGGACATATCTTCGAGACCTGGCGGAAAACGGCCCTTTCCTACGGGTTCGAAGAGTTCGACAGCCCCATTTTGGAGACCCTCGAGCTCTACACTCTGAAATCGGGAGATGAGATTGTGGGTCAGCTCTATCATTTTCCTGACAAGGGAGGCCGCATGCTCGCGCTGCGTCCCGAGCTGACACCTTCTCTTGCGCGCATGGTTGCAAGGGTACACAATGAGATACCGAAACCTATCAAGTGGTTCTCCATCCCGCGTTGTATGCGATACGAGAGACCGCAAAAGGGACGGCTGCGGGAGTTTTTTCAATTTAACGTGGATATCATCGGAGAAAGCGCACCAACCGCTGACCTGGAAATCATTTCCGTTGCCATCGACTCGCTCGTCAATCTTGGACTCAGCAGCAGAGATTTCGTGGTCAAGGTGAACAATCGGGATTTTGTGTCGCACTACTTTTTTTCACTCGGTATTGAAGAGACGCAGGAAAAATCACTGTACAAGATCATCGACAATGCACGCAAATTGAGGAGAGAAGAGACCGCAGCTGCACTGGAAGAGCTTCGTCTCGATGCTGACATGAAGAGGGGGGTCAACCAGTATCTTGCCCTGAAGGACAGGAAGGACCTGGAGCAGCTGCGCGAAGGCGGGCCGGGACGTGCATCCCTACTCGAACTCTTTGCCCTTGTTCAGGCGGCTGGTCTTGCCGATTTCGTTCAGTTCGACCCCACCATAGTCAGGGGGCTTGATTATTACACGGGTATTGTCTTCGAGCTCTTCGACCGCAGTGAACGGATGCGTGCAATATGCGGCGGCGGCAGGTACAACAATTTGGTCAGGGAGTTCTCGGGTATGGACATCCCTGCCTGCGGTTTCGGTATGGGTGATGTGGTGCTCGGCGAAATTTTAGAGAACAAAGGCCTCCTGCCGGCCTATAGTAGAAATATCGATTATTATCTCGTTCGCGTCTCCGAGAACG
>JAGLSF010000107.1 GCA_023136305.1 Spirochaetota bacterium | reverse complement strand
AGCGGCACGGCATGGGGGCCGTCCTTCACATAGGCGAGGCGAGGCTCTCGAGTCTGCGATGAAGCCACGGCGTGGTCGATTGCCTTCTGAACCATGGATGCAATGTCCTTGCATCCTGGAGCAACGAACTCATACCCGCTCCTGCCGGGCAGCCTGCGCAGGTCTTCAGGGTTTATATTATCGGTGCAGTAGACCAGCCCATTGAAGGACCCGACCTTTTTGAAGAACTGGTCCAATTTCTGAACCTCCCACTGATCGGGGATGAACTTCCATGACCCGCTCTTGATTAGTTCGGTGAATGAGCCGGGCCCCTTCTCCCTTAAAACCTGCATGACTCTCCTGTACCCACCCTTGCCTATGGGTTCAGCATCCCCGTTGTGTGCAACCAGAATAACCACCCCACCGGGCCTGATGATGGGAATAACCGAATAGGCGGCCTTGACTGCCTGATAGTGGTTGACTGCGACCCTGCCCCCGTGGGTCAGCACGATGTCGTAGGGATGCCTGGCTTTGACCTCCGCACACTTCCTGACCCAGGCTACAGCCTTTTCATGGGACTTCTCCAGGTCTCCTGCCCACACACCGGCAAACTCCATTTCATCGTTGAGCATGGCACTGATGCAGAAATGTACCTCCGCCTTTCTGGCAACCTCCACCGCGAATGCATGGCAGGGATTGCCTTTCAGAACCAAGTTGGTCGCGTGGGGATCATCCATGTACTCTGCACTGTGAAAGAGATAGGTCGCTTCCAGGTTGACAAGCCCCGGGCAGACCGCCTTTCGTCCCCCGGAAAAACCGGCCATGAAATGAGGCTCAACCAGGCCTGTAACAATGCGAA
Source organism: Spirochaetota bacterium (assembly GCA_023136305.1). Classification (GTDB taxonomy): domain Bacteria; phylum Spirochaetota; class B62-G9; order B62-G9; family DRHN01; genus JAGLSF01. The sequence continues at coordinate 5,874 of JAGLSF010000107.1, read as the reverse complement.
TATCCGCCCTGAAAAAGTGCGGGTTGATCTTTACGGGAATGCCCATGAAGGAGCCGAGAGAACAGAGATCGGGCGAGGTACAGTCGTGATCCCGTATTTCATAGCTTTCCAGGATGCGGTTCCCGAAGGCCTTCCGCTTCCATTCCCCGGACGTTGCCGCATGTGTCCCCGTAGCGACGATGATCCTTATATTTCTCCTCGCGATGCCCGACTTTTCGAGTCTCTTCAGAATGGGCAGAAGAATTCCGTCCCCCCTTTCGCTGTGGTACGGAACGGGGCGTGTGTTGTCTGACACCGCGACGGCCGCTTGTATGTCCTTCATGGGCTTGTGCAGGCTGGTGACGATCGCTTCCAGCGTCGGGCCTGCAATGGGATTGGAGAGCGCATGCTCGATGCACTCCGCTGGACTGCTCAGCCCTGGAATATGCTTCATCTCCAGGATTTCGCTGCTCCCGGGCACCATGACCTGGAATGAAGAATCCCCGTACTCGACACTCACCGGCTTCCATCCATGCTTTTCCATATTATGGGGGCATCTCACTTAATTAATCCTATTAAGGGGACAGCTTACTTAATTGTAAAGGATAATTAAGTGAGCTGTCACCATAACTTTTAGCGCATGTACCGGTAAAGAATCCCATTCTTGACAATCCTCTGGAATAAGGTGTATGGTGACCATTACTTCGCAGCTATACGCTGTCATGACTCATGGAGAATACCATGACTTCAAGAGAACGGGTGTTGAAGGCCGTAAATTTTCAGAAGCCCGATCGAATACCCATCGATCTCGGGGGGATCCGGGCCTCGGGCATCAATGCTGCCCTCTATGACAAGCTGAAAAGGCGAATGGGCATACATACGCCAACGAAGATACACGACACCATGCAGATACTCGCAGAAATCGATCTGGAGGTGCTTGAGCGTCTGCACATCGATGTTGTTCCCCTCGACGCGTGCGATGTTCTGTGGGCCTCCATGGATGCAGAACAGGGGGTCAGGAAGAAGTTGTTTTGCGGGGTGGATGTGTACTTCCCTTCGGACACAAATATTGGGGTTGAAAATGACGGGAGCTGGTCTCTGAGAAATACAGAGGGCAGCACATTCGCCCGTATGCCGAAGGATGGGTTTTATTTTGATTTCATACGTCCGACCATGTCGGCGACTCGGATTGACCCGGAGGCCTTCAGACCATTAGATACCGTACCCGACAAGCTGCTCGAGGCTATGGCCAACCGAGCCGCATTCCTCCATGAGCATACGGACAAGGCCATACTCGGCTGGGGCTCATGCATCTCTCTCATGGGACTGAGCGCCCTTCTTGCCGACAACATTACGCAGGGCTCCCTCGACCAATGGCTCATCATGCTCATGCAGGAGAAGGAAACCGCCCATGACATGATGGGCCGTTTTGTTGATGCAGTTATCGGGCAAACAGAACTATACCATCAGGCCCTGGGAGACCGGGTTTTTACCTGGGGTGTTGCTTCCGATGACGCGGGAACGCAGAGGTCCGAGCTCCTATCACCCGACCTATTCGCCGAGATGATCAAACCCCACTACAAGCGGTTGTGCGACTGGGTGCACACCCACACGAACTGGAAAACCTATCTGCATTCCTGCGGTTCGATCTATCACTATATTCCACACTGGATCGAGGCCGGTATCGACATACTCAACCCGGTGCAGATCTCAGCAGCAAACATGGAACCCGAAAGGCTCATGGAAAGTTTTGGCGGAAAGGTCGTTTTCTGGGGAGGCGGATGCGACACACAGAAGGTCCTCCCCCTGGGCACTTCAGAGGAGATAGGGGAACACGTGCGCCACAACATCGAGGTATTCGGCAGCGGCGAGGGTGGATACGTATTCACTCAGGTGCACAACATACAGCAGAATGTTCCGGTCGAGAATGTTGAGGCAATGTTTGATGCAGCGTACCGATATGGTTCATCATAAAGCTAGAATTATGGGGACAGCTTACTTAATTCTAAAGCTGCTCCTAAGAAAAGGCAGGTCGTCTGACCTGCCTTTTCTTAAACATTTACACAAATCGGTTCAACATCAGTAGGCGGGGGCTCCCCGTCTCTTCTCCGCTTCGGCGGCCCACTGCTTATAGTTGTCCGGTGTCAGAAGCTCGACGACTACCGAAACCTCAGCATCCTCGTACTCCTTCCCCTCTTCGAGGATCTCTTTTAAAACGCGCACACTCTCGTAGCCGATGAAGTAGGGCTGCTGTGCAATCGTTGCATGGAGAACCCCGTCCTCGATGGCCTGTAGCTCCTCGGGATCTCCGTTGTATCCCACAACGATGATGTCTTTTCCTGAAGCTTTCACCGCATTGGCACCGCCCACAGCCTCACGGCCGCTTGCAAAGTAAACGCCCACTATATCCGGGGCAGCGGACATGATCTGCTGCATGGCGTCATAGCCTCCTTCTGCACTGGGCGGGTTCACAACGATTTCGGATGCCACCTCATAGCCGAGCTCCCTCGCTTTGTCCATGAAGCCCTCACCTCGCTGCCGCGCATAGGTCCACTGCGGCTGCACACGCCCCACACCGACCTTCCAGGTGTTGTTCGGGTCGTCCTTCACCTGCTCGTGGATGAACTCCATGGCCATCTGACCACCCTGATAGTTATTGGAGATGAGAAGGGCATTGACCGGGCCTGTCTTGCCGATGTCGGCGCAGGTCACGGGTATGCCCGCATCCCGTGCATTTTGAACGGCCGGGCCTATGGCGCCGGGATCAACAGGTGTAATCACGATGCCGTCGACCTTCTGGCCCACGAGGGCGTTGATGTCCTGCACCATCTTCTGCGGGTCGCTGTTCTGATCGATCATGATGTACTCGTACCCGAAATCCTCGCACGCGCCCCTTACACCAGCCTCCAGGTTCTGGAAGAAGGTGTACTCCATGGTCCATAGCGAGAAACCGATGGTGATGCCCTCCTTCTCCTTCTCTTTACCCGCGGCGAAGAGCGAGATGGGAAGCACCAGCAATACAGCAAGTACAACCAGTAAAATCTTTTTCTTCATGTGAAACCTCCTTATGCTATTCCTCTGTATTTTTTGCGCGAAGCGCGAAAATCTTTAATAAAGTATAGCGCGATTCTGCTTTTATTTACTTTGTTTGCGGCCAGAGGCCGCGCTATGTATTCAAATTATTTTGTAAGATGCATCCTGTAAACACGGATACACCAGTACATTACACTCCTGTTTACTTCCTGTAGTCCATGTTGTCTCCACATGTACATACATCTTATGCGGGAGACCATTATTCATCCCTGGTATTATTTTACACCTCCTTTTGGCCGAGTACCGTAAATTTGACCCTGCTCATGGCAACGGCGAATATGAGAACCAGGCCGATGGCAACGAACTGCCAGTAGGAATCAACCTGTGTCAGCCCAAGCCCGTTCTTCAGATAGGTGATCACCATGGATGCGAAGAAGGCGCCCCACAGATTGCCGTTTCCGCCGCCGAGGACTGTTCCCCCCAGCACCACGGCTGTAATGACCTGAAACTCATACCCCTGCCCGAGCATACCCGGATTTGCGCTTCCAAGGTTTGCCGATATTATAACAGATGCAATGCCGATAAACAGCCCGACAAGCGTGAATACGATAATCTTCGTTCTGTCGACGTTGATTCCAGAGAGGACCGCCGCGTCCCTGTTCGTTCCAACGGCGATCACATACCTGCCGAAGGGGCTTTTTCGGAGGAGCAGCCAGGCAACAACGTAGCAGAGCAGCATGAGTATGATTGCGAAGGGGACGCCCGCGACCTTACCGTTTCCGATGAAGAGCCAGAACTTGTTCTGTATGTACACGGGCGTATTGTTGGTATAGATATAGGCGAAGGAGCGGAATATGAACATCATGCCCAATGTGGTAATGAATGCAGGGATTCTCAGCTTGGTGACAAACACGCCGTTGACGAATCCGAGGAAAGAGGCAAAGATAAGTGTGAACATAACCGCCGGTACGCCGCCGATCACCGGAAGCATGGAGGAGCCGATAACCGCGACGAGGGAGAGCATCGATCCGACCGATATGTCGAAATCACCGTTCATGATGCAGAAGGCCATGCCGATGGCGCCGACCGCGATAAAGGAGGTAAAGCGCAGTGTACTGACGAGGTTGAAGGTCGTTCTGAAAGCCGGGGAGAGAATTGAGAACACGACAACGAGAGCAATGAACAGGAGAGGGAGAACGAAGCTGTCAAAACGACTTGCGAATTGCTCTATCAATCTGGATTTTTCAGATCCTTTCATAACCCTTTCCCTAAAGAGCATTCTCCATGCACCATAAATGCAAATCGCTCATACCTTGAGACCCTTCGCCTTCAGCGTCTCGAGATAACGGTTGCGTATACCGTCGATGAAGAGAGCCAATATGAGAACGATTCCCACTGAGAGCATCTGATAGAATATCTGAACACCGATGATATTGAGACCGTAATAGATCATGGAGATGAAGATACCGGCAAACAGTGTTCCCCAGAGATTCCCTCGGCCTCCGGCCAGGCTGGTGCCCCCTAGAATGGTGACCGTAATGGCCACGAGCACAAATCCGGGCGCCATGGTCGGTATGCCGATAAGAGTCTGGGAGGTCCGTATCGTTCCTGCCACGCCTGCAGTAAATGAAACCAGTACGAATACTGCAATCTTGATCAGGTCAACATTCAGGCCGGAAATGCGTGCCGCACTCTCATTGGACCCGACAGCGCTGATATGCCTCCCAAAGGGGGTATGATACAGTATGAAATAGAAGATGACAAAAAGGATGACCATGATGTAGATGGGATTGGGTATACCGAGGGTTTTCCCGGTTCCCAGTTCCATAAATACCTTCTGATGAATAACAATCTGCCTTCCACCGGCAACAATGAGGGCCACACCGCGTATGATGGTCATCATGGCCAGGGTGGTAATGAGCGGGTTCACCTTGAGCTTGGTGATGATGAGACCATTGATAAACCCGACGAAAGAGGCGACGATGAGAGAAACGAGAATGGCAAGGGGTATGCCGATAAACGGAATGAGAATCGAGAGAAAAACGCTCGTGAGTGCCATAACCGCACCGACCGAGAGGTCAAACCCACCGCTCGTAATGGCAAGGGTCATGCCGAAACCCACGATGGCGCCGTAGGTTCCCTGGGCGACAACATTGAACAGAGTATCGCCCTGGAGGAAGTGAGGGCTTGCAAAGCTCAGGAAGATGGCCCCGGCCACGAGAAAGATGAAGATGCCTATCTTCTCATAGAGCTTCAGGAATTTAACCATGTTTGAACGATCCGATGTTTTGTTTGATATTGCCGCGTAAAGATAGATAAAAGCTCAGGTTTTTCATCCTATTCGATGCTCTGACCGATCTGGGCGGCAACGAGCTTCTCTTCATCCATATTCTCCCTGTTGAATTCCGCCGCTATCCTTCCCTTGTAGAGCACAATACAGCGATCGGGCAGATTCACCAGTTCCGGCAGTTCCGAGGAAGTCATGACAATCGAGATGCCCCTGTTTGCAAGTTCCCGCATGATGCGATGTATTTCAGCCTTGGCGCCCACGTCGATGCCCCGTGTCGGCTCCTGCAGTATAAGCACCTTGCAGTTGGTAACCAGCGTTCTTCCAATTACCACCTTCTGCTGATTGCCGCCACTCAGATAAATGATCTTCTGACCGTAATCGGCAAACTTGATGTTAAGGTTTCGATTGATCTCGTTGAATTTCTCCTTCTCCCTGGAATTCTTGATGAACAGACCCTTGAAAAAGGTAAGGAGTTTCACGATGATAATGGTCACATTGTGGAGTACCGACATATCGTGCAATACACCGGCATTCTTTCTGTCCTCCGTGACATACCCGAACCCGAGTTTTAT
>JAGLSF010000106.1 GCA_023136305.1 Spirochaetota bacterium | reverse complement strand
AAATACGATATACTTATTGCATCGATACATGCGGGCGTTGAATATATACAAGAACCGGAACCGGTGAAGGTAGACATGATGCGAAATCTCATCGAAGACGGAATTGACGTGGTTCTTGGAAGCCATCCCCACGTTATACAGGGAATCGAAGTGTACGGGGATGGATTGATTGCATACAGCCTCGGCAATCTCATTTTCGATCAGAAATGGTCACATGAAACCAGTCTGGGACTGCTTCTCGAGATCTGCTTTTTCCAGGGCAGACCACTCTACTATCTCCCCCATGTCGTCTATATAAATGATGCACAGGCACGCATTCTCGATAATGAGGAGTCGCAAAGTATCATATCAACGCTGTCAATGGAGAATTATGGCTATGAATACGTCAAGAATTAAATACATCGTACTTCTTGCAGTTATCGTTCTCATTGTCGCGTACCGTTTACTTCTCTCTTTCAATCTTCTGCCCTATTTCGCAAGCGGTGAAGATATAACGGTCATTCTTCTTCTCTGTGTTGCAATTTTTCTCTTCCTCCTGTCCGGTACAGCGATTAAAAATGCGCGGATTCTTGCCAGTATACAGGAAAGCATATCCATCAGTGTTCGGACTGATGGTCTTGATGCTTCTTTTTTTACAGAAAATGTACGGGATGTTACAGGATACAGATTGCTTATAGGGATACAGCGGTATCTTACAAATATTACGAACCAGGAAGAGCTGCTCAACAAATTCCTCGTCATCACCGTGAAGCTAACACACTCCGATAGGGCCTCTATCATGCTCCACAATAGAAAGAAGGATGAGCTTTTCATTTACAAAACAATAGGCTGGAACAATCGAGAGATCCATCTGGCAAGGAAAATGAAGGCTAAACCAGGAGAAGGAATTGCCGGCAGGGTGTTTCTGGATGGAGAGCCGCTTGTGGTGAATAAGACAACGGAGAAAGAGGATTTTGATGTGAAGGACAAGTATAAGTCCAAATCCTTCGTCTCTGTGCCTATCCATGAGGGAAAAAATATTGTTGGAGTACTCAACCTCACGGAGAAAGATGATGGGGCCTACACGGGGGGTGAAATAGATCTGCTCAGATTCATCAGTGATGTTGTGGCGCTCAAACTGCAGGGCATTAAATCGGAAATAGGTGCATAGTCACAACATAATCTTTACTTTACCCCTTTCTGCTTAATTATTATTTTAGATATCCGATGTCACAATCCCTGAAAAAAATCGGTATTTTTACCGCTGCTGCTGTTGTTGTTATCCTCGTCGTGCTCTCCCTGCTTTTCATCCATTACAATTCTCCTCCAGAGTCTATAGGTAGTGAAAATCCGGGAGAAGAGTCCTACCTCTTTGTAGTCTCACAGGGAGAGAGTGTGTACCGTATCGGCAGAAATCTCCGAAAGAGCAACCATATTCGATCCAACCGGTTCTTTGTTATGTTGGTGCGGATGCGCCGCCTGGCAGGGGAGATAAAGGCTGGAGAATACCGTATCGAAGCCAGGTTCAGAACCACAGAAATAATCGACATCCTTACAGCAGGTGCCGTGGTAACACAGAAGTTTACCATCCCGGAAGGTTTTCACATGAAGCAAATTGCTGAAGTGCTCGATCAGTCCGGAATCGTTGATGGGAATGAGTTTCTTATTGCCTGCCAGGATAAGTCAATACTCGCAAAGTATGCTATACCTTTTCACAGTGCCGAAGGATATTTGTATCCGGATACCTATGTCGTTGCCAAGGGTTTGCCTGCTGAGCAGATCGTTACCATGATGATCGATCATTTCTTTGAAGAAATTCGTTCTATTCCCGCAAACGAATATTCCGACGAAGAGTTGGGAGACGTGGTAATCATCGCATCCCTTGTTGAACGCGAGGCTAAGATTGAGAGTGAACGGCCTATCATAGCAGCTGTATTTTATAACCGTTTGATGAATGGGAAGCGGCTGGAATCCTGTGCAACGGTCCAGTATGTCCTTGGGAAAACAAAGGAACGCCTTCTGTTCAGTGATTTAAAGGTTGATTCGCCCTACAACACCTATCTGCATAGGGGCCTGCCGCCTGGCCCGATAGCAAACCCTGGAGTGCACTCGATTCGTGCGGCCATGTACCCTGCCGAAGTTGATTACCTGTTTTTTGTTTCCAAGCATGACGGAAGTCATCGTTTTTCAACAACCTACAAAGAACATCTGAAAGCAATCGAGCAGTATAACAGCTCAGGTACTGTAGGGCATCAAATTAGCTGATTGAAGAAACGTCTAATACTATACATAATAAACGGGGTTCAACCAGACACAATTGCCTATCCCTGAGGAAACAATCAATCAAATCAAGGAAAGGGCGGACGTGGTTCGAGTTATTGGCGAATACGTACCGTTAAAGAAAGCAGGACAGAATTTCAAAGGCCTGTGTCCATTTCACTCTGAAAAAACGCCCTCGTTTATAGTGAGCCCTAAAAAAGGGATCTATCACTGTTTCGGCTGCGGTGTGGGTGGCAATGTGTTCAACTTCATTATGAAATTCAAGGGATTGAGCTTTCCCGAAGCAGTAAGATTCCTTGGGAGTAGGGTGGGCATACAGGTCAGCTCGTCAGGGCCGGGGGAAAGAGGAGAGGGAAAAACAGCACAGCTCCGTGAGATAACCGTTCATGCCGCGAGACATTTTAAGGAGAATCTTAAATCATCTGTTGGGAGGGAGGCATTGCAGTATCTCCAGCGAAGAAAAATCCCAACAAAGGTCATAGAAGAATTTCACCTCGGGTTTGCACCAGAGAGCTGGGATACTTTACTTTCCCAGCTTAGAGGCAGCGGATTCAGCCTCGGGCTTATTGAAGAGACAGGATTGATTGTCAGGAAAAAGAGTGGGGATGGATATTACGACCGTTTCAGAAATAGAGTAATATTTCCGATACAGGATAATATCGGTCGCTTCATAGGGTTTGGTGGCCGTATACTGCAGAGCGATGAAAAGGGAATCCCGAAATATATCAATTCGAGCGAAAATCTCCTGTTTCATAAGGGTAGAAATCTGTATGGCTTTTTTCAGGCAGAGGAGTATATAAGAAAACAGGACCATGTTTTTGTTGTTGAGGGCTACGTGGATGTTATTCAGATGCATGCACAGGGCCTGAAGAATACTGTTGCTCCTCTTGGCACGGCACTGACCGAGGAACAGGTAGCCCTCATACTGCGATACACGCGAACTATCTACCTGCTATTCGACCCTGATGAAGCGGGGATAAAGGCTGCCATGAGAAGTTCCTCAATCATGCATCAGCTTAGCGTGGACCCTTTTATTATCAGATTGCCAGCCGACTGTGATCCCGGAGATTTCTTCAATACCTATTCGATGGATGAGTTCAACCTTATGAAGAGGGACGCAGTTTCAGGTATTGATTTCATAATCAAGTTTTATACAGAGGTAAAAAAAGAATATACTGCCCACGAAAAAATTAGTATTTTAGGCACGCTTTCCGACTATTACGAGAATATGAGCGATGAGCTGTTCAGAGAAGATTTTCTCACCCGTTTATCAAAAGCCTTGGATACGGAAAGCGGCACCCTCCGAAGGGAGCTTACGCGACTGACTGGAAAGCGAAACATGCCCCAACATGAGCCAAAATCGCCAGTCACAATGAACAAGGGTATCCATACCGAACTCTACCTTCTCCTGCTCTTACTCAGTAATCCCGAATATTTTAATCTGGCTGCTCCGCGAATCGACGAAAGTTATTTTCGTGGAAAATGGACGAAGAAATTATGGGAGGCCATCAATCGGGCAGAGCAACACCAGCATTGGGATTCGTCTACCGTTTTCAATTTTATCGATGATGAGCAATTTGTGAAATACCTCAGCGGTAAACTTATCGAAGAGGTACTGACCCATAATCCGAAAGAGCAGCTCATAGATACGATCGCCACGCTCAAGGAACTGCGTCTGAAGGAAAAACTGGCTCGAATAAATCGAGAGATACGACAGGCTGAGCTCGAGCATGATGAAGTGCTGGAGACGAAGCTGCTCGTTGAAAAGAACGCTTTCACCAATGAGCTGAAAAAGATTGAACAGCTCAGAGCATATAAGGTGCGTCTTTAAAAATAGAATAAGGTCAATTCCAGAGGGAGACCGAACTTGTCTGACATGAAGAATCTGCCTGCACTGGAACAGCTCATACGAATTGCCGTTGATCAGAATAACAACATCACCTATGATCAGATAAACGATACACTGCCTCCCGCCTTCGTGAGCTCTGACAAAATTGATGAACTGTTTGCGCTCCTTTCAAAGGAGAACATCAGTGTTGTGGATGAGATTGTCGAAGATACAGAGCAGGAAAACGAGGAAGAAACTGCAGAGCTCGAAAAGAATGAAGAGGAGATCTTTGACAGAAAGATTATCAATTCAGAAAGCTGTGCGCACGTTGATGATCCTATTCGGCTCTATCTGAAAGAAATAGGAAGAGTGGGCCTGTTGAGTGCAGAGGAGGAAGTGAAACTCGCCAAGGAGATTGAAAAGGGTGAGCGGATAATAGAAAACGAGCTTTTCAATTCGAACTTCTTCATTCAGGAGATCCGTAAATCCGTTGAGCGGATCAAGAAAGGCAAGATGGATATTCAGCAGCTTCTGGAACATCAGCGTTTCTATAACGTTTCATCTGAGGATAGACGAAAGCTCAAACGAAAATTCTATAACCTGGAAAAGATATTTGAAGAGCAGGATTCCTTTGCACCGAAAAATAAGGAGAAGAAGGAACAATTTCACAAGGAGGTCGTTCGAGTACTCAAAAGAGTGAATATCAACAAAGAAGAAATCTCGAGGATCTCCAACAGAATTGATGATTATTATGGCCGCATCGCAACACTTGAAAAAGCCCTGAGAGACCTGGAGACCAAAGCGGGAAGGTCTGTCGATGAGATCAAGGCCATCAACCGCAACATCGAGAAGGGGAAGGATATTGAGGGGATCAAGGAGACATACTTTCCCTATGCTGATAAGATCAAGGGGATGTATAACAGGATAAAGGGTGTTGAAGATCAAATCAAAGATATAAGGGATGAAACAGGGGAGTCAGCATCAAGTATTAAGCGGATTCACGAGAATATTCTGGAGGGACGAAGGATAGTCTGTAAGGCAAAGGACCGGCTCATTCAGTCAAATCTTCGCCTCGTAGTCAGCATTGCGAAGAAGTATACGAACAGGGGGCTTCATTTCTTCGATCTGGTGCAGGAAGGCAACATAGGGCTGATAAAGGCAGTTGAGAAGTTTGAATACAAAAAAGGATACAAGTTCAGTACCTATGCAACATGGTGGATCAGACAGGCAATTACACGTTCCATCTCCGATCAGGCCCGTACCATTCGCATACCGGTTCATATGATTGAGCAGATCAACAAGGTCATTAAAGAATCGCGCCAGCTCATGCAGATGTACGGCCGGGAACCGACACTAGGAGAGATAGCGGACCGGCTCGGGTGGAGCATCGCACGGGTGAAGGGTATACGGAGTGTAGCCCGTGACCCCATCTCCCTCGATGGGCCTATCGGAGATGATGAGGAAACCCTGCTCGGGGACTTCATCGAGGACAGAGAATCTGACAACCCAGCCTCAAAGACCTCCTACACACTGCTTCAGGAACTTATCGACGAAGTACTGTACACTCTTCCGGAAAAAGAGCAGAAGGTACTGAGAATGCGATTTGGTCTCGATGACGGGTACTCCCATACACTTGAAGAGGTAGGGTATGTTTTCAATGTTACGAGGGAACGAATTCGTCAGATAGAGGCCAAAGCGCTGCGAAGGCTCAAACATCCGACGAGAAGCAAGAAGTTGCGGGATTACCTTGAAAGTTGAACCCATTATTCCCGTGCGCAGATATATAAGGGTGTATGTCAGGTCTTCATTACATCAATGAAAATGTGATAAAGATTTCTTTAAAGCACATTGTGCTGGCGAACAAGAAGATAACGCTGAATACTAATGCAATTCGAAGTTCGCCCTATAAATGTATAATAATTATCTCCGATACTAGTAAGTGCCAGATATGATACAGGTCGGTGGAGGTGGCGTTTATGTTTGTTGTTTTCGTGAAAGAGGATGGTAAGCATACGGTCATGGGCATTGTAGAGAGTGTGGATGAGCTAAAAACGCTCATTTCAAAGGAAGATTTAAAGAGCAAGATAGAGACCGGAAAGGCATACCTGATCGAAGGCGAGATAAAACTGATATGTCCTGAGATAACGCCAGAACTCCTTGATTTGAAAGTGTCACAAAAAGAAAAAGACATGCACTACTGATTTCCCACCGAGTACGGTTACTCCATAAATTGCAGATCGAGACATAAACGGAATGAAGGAGGGGAAAGCCGTGAAGTCTTATCGTGAAGAACTCTGGTTCAACATACCAAGTCGTGTCGGATTCCTCAATATTACCCCACAGATCAGGGAATCAGTGCAAAAGAGCGGTGTGCGAGAGGGATTATGCCTCGTGAATGCGATGCATATAACCGCATCCGTTTTTATCAATGATGATGAATCCGGTCTCCATGAAGATTACCGAAAGTGGCTCGAGGAGCTTGCCCCGCATGAGCCGGTATCAAAGTATCGCCACAACCTCACCTTTGAAGACAATGCCGATGCTCATATGAAGAGACAGGTAATGGGGAGGGAGGTTGTTGTGGCTGTTTCAGAAGGAGAGCTCGATTTTGGCCCCTGGGAACAGATTT
>JAGLSF010000105.1 GCA_023136305.1 Spirochaetota bacterium | reverse complement strand
CGTGGTCTTGCCGCAGCCCGAGGGCCCGAGAAGTACGAGAAACTCCTTGTCCGCAATGGCGAGGGTCAGGTCCCTGACCGCAATTACATCACCGAATCTCTTCCAGATCTTTTTCAGTTCTATCTGAGCCATTGAGTGACCCCTTCGAATGATGAGTTACTAACATAGCAGGTTTATTGTCCTGTCGATATGCTTATAAATGCACATATATCAAATGCAGGATGACGAATCCCAGCACACAGGCTTTATCCCTCCCCAAAGAGTGCGTTGAGAAAGTTCAGGCCCTTGCGCGCAAGGTCCAGGCCTGTCTTCTCGGTGTATCGCCAGATCGCCGCGGCGCGGGCAATGATCTCGACGTCCGGTGTGAAGGACTCTATGACCACGTAACGGTTGTAGTTCAGCCGCTTCAACGCATCCCTCACACCCTTCCAGTCGACCGTACCAGAACCTGGTGTTCCTCGGTCGCTCTCAGACGCATGCACGTGATAGAGAAGCTCCCCCGCATCGAGCAGCGCCATGGGCAGGCTCTTCTCCTCTATATTCATGTGAAAGGTGTCGAGATGTATCTTGAGCATGGGGCTTCCCACATCCTTCAGCATGCGCTTCGCATCGGCACAGATATTGAGAAAGTCCGTCTCAAAGCGGTTTATGGGCTCATAGGCGAGGTATACGCCCTTTTTCTCGGCATATGCACATATATCCTGCATATTGCCCACCACGGCCTTCCACTGTTCCCTGCGCGCAGTCTCGGTCTCCATGTTCGTGCGGCCCACCTCAGAACCGAAGGGGCCCACGAGGAGGTCGCATTCGAGGGCATCGCAGGCATCGATGCAGTCCTTGAGGTACTGCTTCGAGGTCTCCTGCTGCTCCTCTGTGCCGCGGAGGTCCCTGCCAGCACCAAGGGCACCGCAGATGGAGCAGCAGCAGAGGCCGTTGTCCTTCAGGCCCCCCAGCACCTTGTTGTAGTCAATATCGCCCTTGTTCTCTAGACCGATCTCCACTCCATCGAAGCCGATCTCCTTGAAGGCCTTGAAATGGCTGATGCCTTCATCGGTGAAGGGTGATTCAAACAGAAAGGTATTGATTCCGAATTTCACGATGTCCTCCTTCAAAGCTCATTTCTTGCTCTCAGCTCCCTGTCTGTATGCCAACAGGTTGCTTCTGGTAACTCCATTTATGTTTTTGGGATCTCGATCCGCTCCCCGTCCTTCATGGCTGACTCGTGGGCACAGATGCCCGTCATGGTCCAGTTGGCCGCACGGCTCGCGTCAACAGAAGACTGCCGGTTCTCCTTGATTGCCATTATCCACTCGTGCGACAGATGCGGGTGTGATCCCCCGTGACCGGCACCCTGAATGAACGAGGTGTGCTCGTGTTCGTCGTCGTACACGCCGCCCGTGGTGAAGAGTGCGATCTCTTTGGGAAGCAGATGCCCGAAATCGGGAACCTTCACACGCTCGGCATCCTCGAATCCGGAAAAGAGCACCGGGCCCTCTTCCGCTATCTGCTCCCACTCGAAGGCGAGCTTGGTGCCGTACACATCGAAGCTCTCGATGTACTGGCGTATGGTGTCGAACAGGGAGCGCGTGACCTCGCAGGCGAGATCGGAGTCCCTGAGCTTGACGAGCGCTGTTTCGATGGCAAAGGGCGAGCCGTACTTCTCAACATACTCGTCCCTGATCCTGCCCGAACCGTGGCACACCACCGACTCGGCCTCGGCTTTCGCCAGGGCGAGCAGGGGGCTCACCGCATGGGTGGCGTAGTGCATGGGCGGAAATCCGTACCAGTAATCCGGCCATCCGGGGAGGCTCATGTTCTGCTGATGGGAGCCGCGCAGGAATTGTATCTTCCCGAGCTTGCCGCTTGAGACCATCTCCTTCACGTAGAGAAACTCGCGGGTGTACACGGCCGTTTCCATCATCATGTACACCTTGCCAGACTTCTTCCGCGCCCGGGCGATGTCGAGACACTCCTTGACCGTGACGCCCATGGGCACAGTGCATGCTGCATGCTTTCCCGCATCGAGGGCTGCAGCCGACATCCAGGCGTGGTTCGCTATGTCTGTCAACACGTGTATGGCATCGATCTCGTCGATCTTCAGCAGATCCTCGAACTTGTTGAACCGCCTCTCCTTCGGGATCTTGAACTGATCGCCGATTTCATCCAGGTGGGACCTGGTACGCTGACAGATAGCGTAGCATTCCGCATCGGGGTGACGCTGATAGATGGGAATGAACTCTGCGCCGAATCCCAGACCGACGACTGCAACTTTTATCTTGTCAGCCATTTTCTTCTCCCTTTCAACCCCTTCCCATAAAAATCAGAAATCAGGGAAGGGTTAAAAGATATATTGGTATTTGCAAAGACATCACGCCCAGTACATCTCTCCCACGTCCTCATACAGGAGCACTTCCTTGAGGAACGAGACCGCCTTTGTCAGGCCCTCGTTGCCTGACATGAGCGGGTCCTCATGCTCGATACTGATCACACCGTCATACCCGACCATGCGCAGGTTGCTAACGAAGTTGTTCCAGAACAGCTTGTCATGCGCGTAACCCACAGTGCGGAAGGTCCATGCGCGGTTACGCACATCGGTGTAGTGCTTCGGATCGTTCACGCCGCGCCAGCGCACGACGCCGTCGTCAACCCTGGAGTCCTTGGCATGCACGTGCACGATTACGTCGCCGAAGAACTTGATCACCATGAGGGGATCGATTCCCTGCCAGAACAGGTGGCTCGGGTCCAGGTTACAGGAGATCTCGGCACCCGCCGCATCTCGCAGCCTCATGAGCGCTTCGGGATTGAACACCGTATCTCCGGGATGCATCTCGAATCCGAACTTCACACCAGCGTCCTTTGCGCGTTTTGCCATCTCCTTCCAGAAGGGGATGACCTTTTTCTCCCACTGCCACTCTATCCCCTCGACAAAATAGGGGGGCCAGGGGCAGGTGATCCAGTTCGGATACTTCGCGTCAGGTCCCGCTCCGGGGCAACCGGCAAAGGTGTTGACAACCGTGGCACCGATTTTCTCTGCAAAGGCGATCGCGTCTTTCAGGTCCTGTACATGCGGTTCGCTGAAACTCGCATCGGGATGCAGCGGGTTGCCGTGTGCGGAAAGGGAGCTCAGCTCGAGGCCCTGCGATTTATAGGCATCGATCCAGCTTTTCAGCTTATTTTCATCCTTCATGAGCTCTACGGGGTTGCAGTGCCCCTTGCCGACGAACCCGCCGCAGCCCACCTCAACGGCATCGACTCCGGACTTCGTTATCTCGGCACAGGCCTCCTTCCACGATTTATCACTAAAAACAACCGAAAGTACTCCAAGCTTCATAACTTCATCCCTCCATTTTATTGTGAGTATTTATTATATCACGCCGCGTGTATGGAAATATCCTCCTCTTCCTCCTCCTCCACTTCAACGGGAGGCTTCACATGGGAGAAAAAGATAAACATGGCAAGCCCGATACCCATGATGAGAAATCCCTTGCGGTGAATGTACAGCACCCACGGCTGCAGGAGGGAGACAATCCCCAGCCCGATGATGCCCATTCCAAGCGGCTCGAATACTTTATTGCTGAGTTTCCTGAACATAGCCTGTTCCCCCTTACTTTCTGATGGCGCCGAAGGTGACGCCGCGAAGCAGATGCTTGCGCAGCAGAAATGTAAATACCACGACCGGGATGAGGAATATAGATGCGCCTGCAGCCATGACTCCCCAGTCAACGAGTCCCACGCCGAGCTGCGATGGAATGAAGGGCGGCGCTGTCTGCGCGTTGCGTGTCGTCATGATGAGCGCAAACACGTACTCGTTCCATGCGAAGATGAAACAGAATACCGCGGTGGCGGCGATTCCCGTAGCCGCCTGGGGCAGCACGATCTTGCGGAAGGCCTCAAACCGTGTGTAGCCGTCCACCAGGGCCGCCTCCTCATACTCCCTGGGTATCTCGTCGATAAAACCCTTCATGACCCATGTGGCGAAGGAGAGATTGAAGCAGGTGTACAGTAAGATGAGTCCAAAGCGGGTGTCGTTCAGACCCAGAAATCGGTACATGAGAAAGAGCGGAATGGTCACCACGACCGGCGGGAGCATGCGCGTGCTCAGAATGAAGAACAGCCAGTCGTTCTCTCCCTTGAACTTGAAGCGTGAGAACCCGTAGGCTGTCAGGGTTCCGAGGCTCACCGCTGCGACGGTGCTGAGAACGGCCACGAAGATACTGTTGAACAACCGGTTCGGGAAGGGCGAAATCCCCATAATGGTCTGTCCCAGTTTGAGCACCTTTTTCTCGTACCAGTTCGCCTGAGCCGACCTTTCCTCGCGCTCGGCATCCGACCGTACAATGGAGCGCTTCGTAAACAGCTTTATGTAGCTTGTGATTTCAGGTTTGAAGAGTACCCTCGGCGGTATTGCCGTGACTGCCTTGAAGGGCTTGAAGGAGGAGGAAATGACCCAGTAGGTCGGTATCAGATATACAATAGTCAACACAAGGATGATCGCAATGACAATCCAGTGCGACACTCTCTTCTTTGCTCGCTCGACGGTCGCCATGTCTACATTTCCTTTGCTTTGTTGAGATATTTAATGTAGATGTTGCTGATCGCGATGATCATGATGAGTATGATGTAGGCAAAGGCGGACGCCCTCCCCGTATTCCACTGTGCAAAGGCCAGGCGGTACAGGTTTATGGCTATGAGTTCGGTGGACGTCCCCGGCCCGCCGCCCGTCATGACGAAGGCGATGTCGAACATCTTGAATGCTTCCATGGTGCGGAAGATAAGCGCAATCAGTATGAGCGGCGTCACGAGCGGAAGGGTGATACGCCTGAATTTGAACCACCAGGATGCGCGGTCGATCTCTGCGGCCTCGTAGAGGTACTGCGGTATAGCCGATAGGCCCGCCAGGGCAAGCAGCATGGTGAAGGGCGCCCACATCCAGATATCGGTAATTGCCACCGCGATAAGGGCTACCCTGGGATTGGCCAGCCACTGAAACTCCTTCAGTCCCAGCATGTAGTTGATGATTCCCCATCCCGGATTATAGAGCAGCTTCCAGAACAGGCCGACAATGGCCATGGACATCATCATGGGAATGAGTATGAGCGTGGTGATGACCCCTTTCGCCTTGAAATCCCTGTTCAGAATCAGGGCGATACCAAAACCCACGAGAAACTCCCCTGCAACAGCCATCATGGCGTACTTCGCCGTTATGGTGAAGTACTCCCAGATGTGCAAGTCCATTAGTACATCTTTGTAGTTTCCCCCACCGATCCAGTTGGGGTTGACGCCCTCGACATGAGGCCGCACGGCACTGTAGTCCGCAAAGCTGAGCACCAGTGACCAGATAAGCGGAAATATGTTGATACAGATGAGAAGAATGATGGTCGGAAGGACGAACAGCCTCTTGATCGCCGTATCGCTGAGGCCTCTCCGTGTGACGAGCATTTCGCCTGGTTTCTGCTGGTTCATTTTGCCTTTCCTGCATGCATGGAATTATGGCTGTGCCTTTTGCAGGCACGCTTTTACCCGAAAATCGAACCCACTGAGATAGATAGTATGTATATAATAGTACCCTTGAAACTTGTAATCGATTACCGTCAGCACAAAAAATTAAAGATTATTCCTCTTCTCAAGGAAAAAGGAGGGGAGTAGCGGCTCCCCCCCTTTCAATTTGCTGCTGTAAAGTTACATCAGTCGTAGTAACCGAACTTCTCGAAGATGGCTTCCCACTCTTCGGCAATACCGTCCATTGCTTCCTGTGGTGTGATCGTACCGGCAACTATTGCCTCGTGCCAGTAGCGCTGGCAAGACTCGAGCAGCTCCGCATACTCTGGAACAGCCCAGAAGTCCTTGACCATCTGCATGGTCTCCATAAAGGAGCGGTTGTAGGGCGTCATGTTCAGGAACTCCTCGGACTTGAGGGTCTTCAGGTCACAGGTATACCCACCGAGTGCACCCCACTTTGCCTGGTTCTCGGGCAGCACGAACCACTCGAGCCATGCGTAGGCGAGATCGTGTTTCTTCGAGTAGGTGATAATGGAAGCTCCCTGACCTCCGAGAGCAGCCACTCGAGCAGCCGGACCTTCAGGCATGGCAAAGAAGCCGGTGACGTCAGCATACTTGCTCATTTCGGGGTTGGCAAGTGCCGGGAAGAACGCGTAGTAGTTCATCGACATGGCGGCAAGGCCTTCGGTAATGGCCATGTTGTTCTCAGGGAAGAACGCATTGCCCCAGTCGGGAGGCGTGAACTGGTAGAGATCTTTGTAGAACTGGATTGAAGCCACGCCTTCGGGGCTGTTGATAATACCGTCCACCCGGTAGGTATCATAGTCGCCAAGGTCAGCACCCCATGCCCAGAGTACGTTCTCCACACCCATGGTGAGTGCATCGTAGTCTTTCTGGGTGTAGATAGCTACACCGTAGAATTTTTCGTCCGGGCGGTAGAAGAACTCTGCAATGTCGAGCAGCTGATCCCAGGTTTCCGGTATATCAAGCTTGTAGCCGTACTTGGCCTTGAATGCGGCCATCTCTTTGGGGTCCTCGAACTTGTCCTTGCGGTATGACCAGCCACAGGCATCACCTTCAACCGGCACTGCCCAGTACTTGCCGCTTCCCTTGGGATACTCGGCATAGGCAACGATGGTTGCCGGAGCCATGGACTTGTCAACACCATGCTCCTTGATCCAGTCGGTAAGATCGACGTAGTGTCCCTGGGTAGCGCCCCGTCCAAGCCACTGCGAGTCTCCGAC
>JAGLSF010000104.1 GCA_023136305.1 Spirochaetota bacterium | reverse complement strand
CTATTAGATCATCTTCAAGAAATTCTGACTGATGTATAGTCCGGTCAGGCTTTCACTTTTCTCAGGTCAGTCACCTCATACCCGGAATGCTGCCTCAGACCCGCGACAACCTGATCGGCAACATGCCCTCTCGTCATTGAGAAATGGTGCTTGTACCCCCCATGGCCGATATGCAGGAGAGCCTGCTGCAGGCCGGGAATCTCTCCAACGCCTGCTGAACCGAAGTATACCTTGGGGAGTTCATCTTCAGTGACTCGTCCCTCGGTAACATAGAATTTCAATTTGCCATCTTCAGTTGAACAGCTCGCAAAGGTGACAGGAGCAGGTAAAAACCTGCCCTGTATGCAGCCCATACCGCTACCGGACCCGAAGGAGTGATCCAGAATGCCGTGGGTGTCCACATAGTGACCCGGCTTCAGCCATGCTGTATCGTGCGGCCCGCAGTGCATGAACATGAACTTGTTGTCTTCCTCCTGAAAATTGTTGTTCCAGTCCTGGCATGCCACAGCATCCTTTGAGTACATGCGCATCACATACATGGCAAGCGCATTCCCCAGATCCACCTCGCATGCGGCGGATATCCCCCTGTTGTTGAAATAGCTCAATGTGGCACAGGGTGAAACCTTCAGTATCTCCTGAAACTCGGTCCAGCACCTGATGGCAATGGCATCAGGCCTGTATTCCTCGAGATATTCATCCACTATCACTCCGAAACGCACCTGCGTGTCCAACGCTTCAGGCGAAGCCTTGTCCCAGTTGGTGTATGCACGTAATTCAGCCTCCCGCTTTTTATATGCATCACTGGACGCATCCAGCTTACTCATCCTGTAAAACACGAGAGAGAGGTCGGCGGTTTCAACATTGATGCCATTCTTCACCGCATCGAGCTCATTGAACCGCGTCGTGTAGAAGGGTGTTGTCCTGGCACCGAGAGCGAGGAGTGTACAGCCCTCGAGAATGTTCTCGCCTCCTGTCGTGGCTTCAGGCTTCACGGGCTTGTAGGGGTCCTTTCCCCTGCCCGTACAGATCTGTGCAAAGAGATCAATATTTTCCCTGAACCGGGGACTCGAAGGCGCTACAACGTGGGGTATCAGCTTGATGAAAGGAATCTGATTCTGATACAGCACATCCATGGTTGAAAAAATACCGCAGAAGGAATCACGGCGCTCTTCAGGTCCCATCCTGTCCATCTCATCCGGATAGCCATGGAGCAGTATTTTGTCTCCCCTCTTCCCTGCAGCTCTGAGTGCAGGCAGCATCCCCACCTCATCGCCAAAATTGGGATGGGTCCAGATAATGCCGTCATATTGACCGGCTCTTTTCTTTAAGAATTCTGCAAATTTTCTACCCTCATCCCTTGTCTGTACGGCGCCCAGAGCGGTTTCCTTCTCATCCATCAGGATGGCCTCATGGCCCATCTCTCTGAGCACAGAGGGGATCTCCTCTCTTGCCTCTTTCATATATTCCGGTGGGAAAAAAGACCTGTTCCCAAACCCTACGACAAACCGTGCCATTATCCATACCTCCCAAATATTAGTGCATGCTTATTCAATCAAAATTTGTGGGGATTTGATTGACCGTCTTCTGATACTGTATAACCCATCAAAGCTCTAGACTGCGTTTGTGAAATTCCTCTATGAGAATAAACCGGACTAGACCTGCAAGTCAAGCAGTTTGTCAATGGAGGAACTGCATGGGCAAACAGACAGGAACCACCCCCGCAATGTACACTGCCTTCAAAGCGGTTCTCTTTTCCGCACACGATATATATATATCTGCTCCTGTTCAAACAACACTATCTTTTCAATGTCCACATCCTGAAAGAGATTGACGAATTCATCAGTGGGCAGACTGCCCACCCGGTCGAGTGCGTCACCTCCATGATACAGGAGGTAGAGCTGATCCAGTACAAGACGCTCAGGGTATTCCAGGGTAGCAAAATACACCGGCAAATCGTACTCAAGACTGGATTTCAAATAATGAGCCTCACCCTTCACCTCTTCATGCGTCATCAGAACACTGAACAGCGAGTGATGGTTAATATCGGGACGTACATTATAAATATTTTGATAGTACAGGGTCAGCGCGTAATCTGAATGATCGTCGGAGTTCCAGAAATGAGCATCCTGCGGGAGCGTATCAAAGATCTTCTGCGCATACTCTGAAACCCTATGATAGTTGAACTTGTTGGGGTTTGCCCAGTACTCGACAGCATCCCATGTATTCCTGACCCTCCCAATCTCGGGGTAGTTTTCAAAGTAACGCTGAACGATACCCGGATTTCTGTTCCAATCGTCTAGGTTCCTGTAGATGAAGAGCGGAGCGATAAAGGTGGTGACCAGAAACAAAAGGGCTGCACGGGTAGCTTTACTCTGCTTCATCAGATAATCGAGTGACAGCATGATGGGAAGACTTAGAAGAACATAGACAGGCAGGGCAAAGGCATACATATCCCAGATCCAGTAATTGCTTGACCAGATTATCTGCGCGACAATACCAACCATATAAAATAGAAAGGTCAACCGATAGAACTTTCTCTTCCAGAAACAGTACAACCCGAAAATGGCTAAAAAAAATGCTGCCGAGGGATAATTGAACAGAATCAGAAAGGGATAATTGAACCGCCAGAATCTTTTTCTCTCCCGGGTAACATCCTCCGGGAACATATAATAGCTGAACTCACCTCCCGTTGCATAATGGATTGTTTGTTTCAGCGCTTTCACCCTGGTCTCATATACCGATTGATTCGGTTCTCGTGACCGCATGCGCTTAAACTCTCTTCGGTAGTCGAGAACAAAGAACACGAAAAAGAGCTGAAATCCCAGGAATGCGCAGAGTATCAGCAGGAGGGCGTGCTTTACGGTGATGGTTCTCCACAGAAACAACAGCGCGCACAGTAAAAGCACCAACGCGAACAAGAAAAGGCCCATCAGCATGTGGTTGCTCCAACCAAGACCAAAGAGAAAAGCGGTAATATACAGGTATATGATTCTTCTGTTCCTGTTGTACCGCACGATGCACAGGAGCATCGCAGCCATGATGGCAGTGTTGGTGGTATACACCTCAAGCACTGTTGAATGCCACCAGAGTGAATGAGAGATCATGAGAACCAGAGAACCCAGAGCCGCTGCTGTGATGTTCGAGGTAAGTTCCATGCCCACAAGGAACATCAGGTATACGGTCACCACACCACACAACGCAGACAGCAGGACGAGGTAATAGTATATGTTTTGTGAAGGAAAAAGCTGCAGCCACAGGTGGCCGAGGACATGAAAAAGATTATGAAAATTTACCCATGAGCCCAGATTCAGATTGTACACGTTTGATACGATGAGTGTGGCGTCGAGCCAGCCAGGACTTCTACAGGCGGTACTGATATACAGTAGAGCTGGAATGAGAAAAAATAATCTGACAACATATTTCTCGAGCCTTTTGAGTGAGGGGTTTACATTGCTGATCAGACCATGGTGGGGGCCACCTAGATACCTGTGTACATATTCCTTGATACGAATCATTGCATGTCCTACCCTCCTCTCACTGGATGCAAAGGGTATATATGCATGGAATCAGCATAGTGCTTAGGGTATGATATAATAATGGTAAAAATTGTACAACACGTATAAAATGTGAAAAGATTATGACAGGTCACCCCATGAACAGACGTTCTGTTGCGGTGTATGATTTTGACAACACCGTCTACAACGGCAACTCCATCGTTGACTTCTGGAAATACGCAATCACCCGATATCCCTATATACTGTTGTGGGCCCCCTATCAGATGAGTACCGCAATTCTCTGGAAATGCAGGATCATGCAAACGGCCAGCTTCAAAGAGGCATTTCTCTCCTTCATCAGGGCAATTCCATCCCGTTCCTTCGATTCCTGCATAAACTCATTATGGGACAGGTACAGGAGAAAGATCCCAGGCTGGGTGTCAGAGCAGATCATTGATGACAGAGGCAGAGACCTCTATCCTGTCTGTATATCCGCCTCCCCTGATTTCCTCCTTGAGGGCATCACTGAAGACCTCGGTTTTGAAACCCTCCTCTGTTCAGAATTCAAAAAACATGGATCTGTGCAAACCAATAAGATGAAGGTCCCAAACTGTAGGGGCCATGAAAAGATCCGGCGTCTCAAAGAGTGGGCTCGAAGAGAAGGCATACGAGTGGTCGTACAAAAGGTGTATTCCGACAGTACGACTGACCTCCCGCTGTATCAAACTGCAAAGGAGCATTATCACGTGACCAGGGGGGTATTGAGAGCAGGCATGCCCACACCATGAGGGTGGAGGTGCGTATGGGATTGTTGAAGGACCTTTTCGCTCTTCTTCGTATCAAACACTGGGTCAAGAACACATTCATCTTTGCCGCACTTCTGTTTTCGGAAAAGTTATATCACCGACAATCACTTCTCGCCTCTATTCTGGCATTTTTTGCATTCTGCCTTGTTTCCAGCTCCATATATATCATCAACGATTTGCACGATGCGCACATAGACAGACTGCATCCAAAAAAGAAAAACCGCCCTATAGCAGCGGGAAGAATCGGAAGGCCATTGGCACTCATCATAGCTGTACTCCTCTTCATCGGAGGAAGCATACTCGGTTTCACCGTGCAGTTATCCTTCTTCACGATTCTCATCTCATACGTTGCTCTGAATATGTTTTACACCTATGCAGGTAAGAGAATGGTCATTATAGATGCCTTTTGCATTGCCCTGGGTTTTGTTCTTCGGGTTGCAGGGGGTGCCCTGGCAATATCAGTCCAGGCTTCAGGCTGGATGATGATGACCACCTTTTTCCTCGCGCTCTTTCTCGGTTTCGGAAAAAGGAGGAATGAGATATTAATCTCGGATGCACATGCATCTCTTCAACACAAGAATCCCGCCAGCTACGATATCACCTACGTGAATCATATACTCATAGCATGCGGGACAATCTCCCTTCTTTCCTATGCTCTCTATACGCGTGATCCATCAGTGATACAACGAATCGGGACAAACGCGCTCATGTACACTGTTCCCCTCGTCGCCTACGGTTTATTTCGCTACACCTATTTACTCTGGGACAAGGGGGATGGTGACCCAACAGATCTGATACTGCATGACTGGAGCATGCTGATCGATATCGCTGTCTGGGTGCTCGCAATCATATTCCTCATATACCTCAAAAATGGATGAGAGGTCAACAAAAAATCATGAAAAAATCGAAGGTCGCAGTTCTTAAGACAAAACCGGAAACCGTTGTACACGACTATGAGCAGATCATGGAATTGGCGAGGTTTAGTGAGGCTCTGGACATGCATGCTGCGACGATTATCAAGGACAACATCTCCTGGCATTATCCAATGCCTGGGGCCAACACCACCCCATGGCAGCTTGATGGGGTGCTTTCAGCGCTTAAAAAATATGGATTCAAGGACATCTGTGCGGTAGAGAACAAAACCGTGGTAACCCGTCCCAAATACGGTGAAAAGAACAATAACCTGGACCGTGTGTACAAAAGGCACAACATTCCTGTGCTTTACAACTTCGAACCCGAAGACATTACCTGGATCAGGTACAATCCAAAATCCACCATGACCGTGCTGTCCAGGCTGTTCCCGGAGGGTATACCCATTCCCGACTTCTTTATAGGAAAGAACATAATCCACCTCCCCACCATGAAATGCCACATCTATACGACCACAACCGGTGCGATGAAAAATGCATTCGGGGGATTGCTGAGCACAAAACGCCACTACACCCATTCCTGGATCCACAATACGCTGGTCGATCTGTTAAAAATTCAAAAGGAGATACACACCGGTATATTTGCCGTCATGGACGGTACAACCGCAGGAAATGGTCCCGGACCGAGGACCCTGATCCCGGTACGCACCGACTGCATCCTTGCAGGTTCTGACCAGGTAGCCATCGATGCAGTTGCCGCGCGCATCATGGGTTTTCATCCCATGGACATCGACTACATCAGAATTGCCGACGAGCAGGGATTGGGAAACGGTAACACCGGAAATATAGAACTTGTTGGTGATGATATTTCGGGACTCAATCTGCACTTTCATGTGGGGAGCAACCTTGCAAGCCGCTTTGGACGCCTCCTCTGGTTCAGCCCCTTTATGGTTTTGCAGAAACTCTTCTTCCGCACACCGCTGGTGTATCTATTCGTCCTTGCTTCGGACTTGTATCACGACAAATACTGGTGGAAAAGGCATGGAGAAGGCATATTTGAGGATTGGAAAAAAACGAGCCCCTGGGGCACACTGTGGACGCAGTATTTTCATTCTTGACTTGATGTACTGTTCCGAGTAGCATGTTCACCAGATACCTGGTGTGCATCATTACGTCTATTGATAAACCGCAGTCCTCGGCAGCACGTTATGAGCGAAAACCCGGAGGCTTCCGCACCCCCAACTCCCCAACGGTGGACGAAGACTATTTCCACACCAGGACTGCTGCCTTCACTCATCGTGCTCGTCGCAGGAGCTTCCGCGGGTTTTTTTGCCTGGACTTTCACGGTTACGAAGACAACCCTTCACTCCTACATCTTCTTCAATAACCTGGCCGTGGCGGAGCGGACCCGGCTTATTCTCCTCATAGCTGCAGGTGCCCTTCTGTTTTTCACTGCGTGGAACCTGCTCGCCTTTGCCTTATCACGCAATCACAGAAGACGAAGCCTGACCCTGGACCGAAGCGCCGTCTTTTTTTCAACAGGCGCGCTCCTTGGTTTCTGGCCCTTTCTG
The DNA here is from genome assembly GCA_023136305.1 of Spirochaetota bacterium. Lineage (GTDB taxonomy): Bacteria > Spirochaetota > B62-G9 > B62-G9 > DRHN01 > JAGLSF01. The sequence goes on along the minus strand of JAGLSF010000104.1, from coordinate 35 downwards.
TCCGTGCAGGCGATCGAGGTATTTTATACATTTCA
>JAGLSF010000103.1 GCA_023136305.1 Spirochaetota bacterium | reverse complement strand
CACCATGGTGGTTGTTAGCAGTGCACTCAAGCCGATAACGTCTGCACTTTCATCAATCGCTGACTGCACAAACTTCTCCGCATCAATGTCAACTCCGAGGTCGACAACCTTCCAACCGGCACCCTGCAGCATCATAGCGACGAGATTCTTGCCTATATCATGCAGATCGCCCTTAACGGTACCGACAACGAATATACCCCTTGCCTTCGCTCCCGTCTCTGCAAGTTTTGGCTCGAGTATTTCCATCCCTGCATGCATCGCACGTGCACTTACCAGAACCTCGGGTACATAGATTTCACAATTCTTGAAACGTACACCAACAACCTCCATACCGGAAATGAGACCTTCATCGAGAATTTTCTGGGGCGCGACACCTTCATCAATGGCTTCCTGCACGAGTTCCTTCGCTTTCCCTGCATTGCCAGCTATCAACGCCTCCGCCATTCCTTTGAAATCCGCCATGCAGCTACCTCCCTCTTAAAAATAGAAACACTTCTCCATAATATACAAATATTAATATCTGGTCAATGACAAATATCATTTTCATTGAATGCGCTTCCGGGCATGGGAAGACCATCACAACTGGGTTGACAGGCGCCCTCTTTGCCTGTAGGATAAATCAGAATGGGTTATGCCAGGTGAAAGCCATCCAGACCCTTGATGGGTTGGATGGCTTTTTTAATAGGGGAGAAAGCCATGGATAAAAGGATCTTCATCGTTCTCGCGTACCTGCTCTTGACCCTCGTCATTGGAGTGATTGTCAGAAAGAGGGCCAAACTAAACAAGGTTGAGTTTTTCCTTGCGGGGAGAAACCTTTCAAAGCTCACGCTGTTTTTCACCATGGCAGCAACGAACTTCAGTGCATTTACCATATTCGGGTTCTCCGGTGCCGGATACAGGATAGGCTATTCCTTTTACCCGGTCATGGGCTTCGGAACCGGGTTTATGGCCCTGTCGTTCTTTATAATTGGTAGCAAAATCCTCAAACTCTCAAGGGAGCGCAATTACATCACCCCTTCGGATTTCATGTTCGATCGATACAATTCACCCTTTCTGAAGAAGCTCTTTTCCCTCGTCATGATCGTATTCACCCTGCCCTATATATCGATACAGGCCATAGCCAGCGGGAACTCGCTTCATTCCCTCATTGGAATCCCCAATATTCTCGGAGCAGCGCTCATTACAGTTTTCGTCGTCACCTATGTTGCTCTCGGAGGCCTGCGCTCCATTGTATGGACCGACCTCATTCAGGGACTCATGATGATACTCTTCACCCTCATCGCTTTTCTGCTTATAGCGGGTAGAAGCGGGGGTTTCGTATCCACCCATCAGCGGGTGTTCGTTGATTTTCCCGATCTCCTCTCGCGACCAGGTATGAACAATGCCATGCCCTATGGGATATGGTTCGGATACATGTTTCTCTGGTTCTTTGCAGACCCGATGTTTCCCCAGTTGTTTCAGAGGTTCATGGCAGCCAGGGATGAGGAGACCCTGAATTCGACAATCGTACTTTATCCGATTATAACGACCTTCCTCTTCTTCCTGACGGTCTCCATAGGTGTGCTGGGCAGGGGAACATTTCCGGATCTGACTCGGGAGGTAACGGATACGATTTTTCCGATGCTGCTCGGCAAGTATACAGGGGTCATACTCGGGACAATTCTTCTCACCGGAAGCATCGCCGCACTCATGTCCACCATGGACTCCCAGCTCCTCACCCTTACCTCCATGATTACCAGTGATTTCATCAAGATCAAGAAGAACGAGGTTCTGAAGGAGAAAATCACGATCATCGTTCTCGGTATTCTCGGGTTTCTGATTGCCATGCGGGAGCTGCGGGGGGGGAATCCGCAAACCATACTGGAATTCATCGAAAAGACATCTTTCAACGGTCTTGCGGTACTCGCCCCCGCGGTCATAGCAGGGCTGTACTGGAAAGGGGCGAACAAGTATGGAGCCGCTGCAAGCATACTCATCGGTGAGGCGATGGTGCTCGGATACTATTTCGGGTTCATACACACAGAGGGTATATTACCAGTTGTTCCCGTACTGGGAGCAACAGCTGCCGTCCTTGCGATTGTCAGTGTGTGCACACCTTCAGTAAATGAGAATACCGCTATCGTCTTCAGCATTGACCGAAGGGCACTTCCCTGGGTTCCCGTGTTTGCCATACTCTTCATCCTCGGGAATGACTTCTGGAACTGGGGCCGCAGGCCCATTCTCGTGGGCGGGCTTCCCCTCTGGGTCTGGTATTTCTTTGCACTTGGGATTTTGCTCTCCCTTGCCTACAAGCTGTTCCTGAACAGAAAAACAGGGGCAGAGAAACCGGCTGTGCAACATACCCGGTGAGTGTAAATCATCTCGGTTATTCGCACTTTTCACACAAACTGGTATATACTGTACATGTAACTCGATTCCCGTATGTGGTACACCGATGCCGAAATCCATACTCATCGTCGAAAAAAACGACTACGTCACCCTGAAGATTGCCGAGTACCTCCGAGCTGCTGGATATGAAACATCCCGCGCGAAGAGCGGCCAGCTCGGTATCGGTGCAATTCGCAGCAGCCCGCCGGACCTCATCCTCCTTTCAAATGATTTAAATGATCTGGACACCCAGGCATTCCTGGAAAGGATGAGGAATATGGTCGGGAAGGGGAAAATACCCGTACTCCTCATAACAAAAAAGAACGACAATGTTGCTGAAACAGCAAGGCATCTTGATGAAATAATTGACACCGTACAGAAGCCGATTGCTCTCGACAGGCTTCACCTGCGCATATCGGAATTCCTCCGGGTTCCTTTCACCAAGGATACGCGACACCTGACCTCTGAGGTCTATATACGGGACGGGGTCATTATCGTCGAGCTCCGGGGCCATTTGACGCAGCTGGAACTCGTCTCTCTCAAGTACAGGATACTCGATATTGCACTTGCCGACAAAACACTGACAAAGAGATTCTACATTATTATATATGATCTAGAGAAAGATGGGCTCTCACAGGAGTCTTTCGGCAAAATCTTCAGTTTCGCCACGTTCTTCAAGGACACACCACCCGATAACTTCAAGGTGCTTACCTCCAGTGAGCACATCACACAACTCATTGCTCAGGATCCCGTTGCATCCCGCTTTGAAATCGTTGACAACTATATCGAAGGCCTGAACAAACTTAAAGCGCTTTATTTGAAAGAGGGTGAAGAGGGGATCCGGTTGGAGTTTCTTCAGCCTAATTCCGTGCTCTTCAAGGATGTGTACGATGCACAGGGAAAAAGGATAAAGGAAAGGGGCAAGAGCTTTACACAGCAGGAACTGAATGCCTTGCGGAACAGAGGCGTCAAGTCCCTCTACTATACGAGGAGGGCGAGGCTCGACACTGACCATCAGATCAGTGCCGATGAGGATGTGGACGTGGTACTCGATGCTATTCATCTGACCGGTGTCATGATACCTGAACAGCTCATGGACTACGAATCCAAGAAGCTCCTTAAAATAAACATTCTCATTGTGAACAGCGATAGAGAGGAGCTGGAAAACCTGAGCGGCTTTTTCTCATCCCATGGCTTTCCCGTGAAGGAATCCTCCAACATAACAGAAGCGTTGAAAATCACCACTGCCACCATGTTTGACTTCATGGTCGTTGACCTCGAACTCAAAGACGGAAGAGGGCTCGACTTAGTACGTGCCGTACAAAAACTGGATACGCTGAAATCGTGCAACTTCATCATCACCGGTAAATCTGTCCAGGTTGACACTGTGAAAGAGGCTATCTCACTCGGTGTGAGCGGATTCCTGAAAAGTCCCGTCGACACCCGGAAGCTCGAGAAGTTATTTCAATAGTACTCAGGTACCAGACACATACATTCTCGCCGTTGATAAGGACAACGAAGTTGCAAAGAAGCAGATACAGGCCATAGAGAATATGGACTACTGACCGGGGGTGCATCTCTCCCTTGCCTGCTCGACTGTCCATCATTGTTGCTGTTTCTCAAAATAATGTCATCGGCAGGGACAACCATCTGCCATGGCATATCCATGAGGACTTCGCCTGGTTCAAACGTCATACAGAAGGGCATCCCGTCCTCATGGGCAGAAAGACCTACGAGTCCATAGGCAGGATTCTTCCCGGAAGAAAGAACGTCATCATCACCAGGAGGGAAGAGTTCAGTGTCCCCGGGGCACACATCTCTCACTCATTGGACGACGCGCTGAACACCCTCAGAGCGGAGGGACACAGGGAGATCTTCATCATAGGTGGGCGGCAGGTTTTCAGAGACACCATGGGCCTCATTGACCGGATATATCTCACCAGAGTGCACCGGGATTATGACGGAGATACATTCATGCCCCCCATACCAGAGAATGAGTTTACAGTAGTCTTCGAGGAAAAGCACAGCGGTGATATCCCCTTCACCTTCCTGATCTACGATCGGAAAGACTTAAAAGAGCATAAGCATCCGGATAGGCCTGTCACATGGATGCGAGGTTCATGATCTCATCAACAGCATCGCTTACAAAATCAGAGTGAGGGCATTCGATGAGAAGCATCCTGTAATACTCGATTGCCCCCTTCTCATTACCCTCCCTGTTGAGTATACGGGCACTTTCGAGGTACTTTATTGCCTTGGTGTTCTGTTCACGTTTCATTCTTCTCAGCTCTACCTCGAGCCAGAGAGAATGGACCCTGTTCAGGATATATTCACGGTCATATGAGGGGAGAGGGAAGATCAGGAGGCTCTCATAGATGTCGATTGCCTTGGCATATTCACCATTTTTTTCAAGCTGGGCAACTTTTCCCGTCAGCTCAGTTACTTTTCCATGCAGTGCAATGTCCCCTTCGATCTGCCGGTTAATCTCCATGTTTGTATAGAGGGCATTTTTAAGACCGCTGAGGAGTGGTTTGATAAAATACTCTTCTTCCAACTCTCTGACCTTGCGCAGAGCCCCGCCATAATCCTCGTTTAAATAGGAAAGCTTTATATCATCGAAGGGCCCATTGTCCTCGAGCAATTCAATCTGCTCCCCATACTTATTGAGCACCACGAGAAGTTGCCTGATAAGAAGCTGTGATGCCTTCTCCTCCTCACTGAAGGGTAGCACGGAGGCTGCCTCAAGCGTCTTCAGAGAACCGTCATAATCTCCCCTTTCAAGGAGAAAGAGAAAACGATTGATTCGATTGGATTTTGCCTCGTCTATATACAGAGCCTCGGTATAGAGGGGTTGTCCATGTGTCACCGGGGCTGCAATGTCCTGACTGAAGGCAGCCAGTTCAGCCATCTGCAGTTCATGCTCCTGTTTTGCTCTCATGAGATACCCCTTTCTCCGCTTATACATGGCGAGAAAGTGGTCGGATCGCTGCCTAGCCTCTCCTTTGAAGGAGACCTTGTTCCTGGCAAAATCCACAACCGATTTCAACCCCTTGTGAGATTCATCGACATCGAAAACACTGATATGTTCATCAAAGACCACATTGCGCTCTTCCATATTCCTGAGAAAGCCGTTCTTCTCTGACTCGAGTACAATCAGGGCCGTTTCAACCTCTTCCAGTTCCCCCTTCTTTTTCTGCAGCAGTTCATACACATTCTGCTGGACCTGAAGCCTTGATTGGTGGGAGAGATAGGGAAGTACATGATCGGGTGTATGCACCGACCTGGCTATGCCTGGCCGACTCCCCGGCCACAATTCATCAAAGTACTCCGAACGGAAAATGAAGAACCCAACAACAAACAGTGCGGTGAAGGACAATGCCAGCAGCACATAGGAAAAACCCCCTCCCCCGGCCTGTACTGCACGGCGGCTGTCCTTTTCGGAGTCAACCTCCCCCCCTTCCTGCGCACTCACGCTCTCACCTTCCATGGCATCGATATGTTCAATCTGCTCTTCAGGTGATGGTGGTGTTTCCTGATCCGCTGGCGGCTTGATACCGTTTTTTATCGACTCGAGCGCCTCACTCTCAAGGGGTGGGTCCAAAAGCAGGAGGTCCGGAATGTTGAACACGGGGATGCGTTCGTTATCGATCAGGACCTCTTTGATGTAATCAAATCTTGTCGGAAATATGTCATAGGTCTTGACCCGCCGCTTCTTCCATATGCTGTCCACGGTGAGAAGGTCCCTGCCCTTGTGAGGACGTATGAGGATTGGTTTGGCTGCGTACATATCCTCCGGGATGGAGAGATATTCACGGAAGCTCCTGATGTCGTACTCCTCTCCACCGTTCCCGAGTCTGGCTAGCGCCTTATCCGAATATCGCCTGATCCTGGCTATATCATCCTCAAAGAGACCAAAACGACGCTCATCGACCTTGAAGATCAATATCCGCGTCGAGCTTTTTCTGTTCCCCATATCTCTCGTTCGAGACCTATACTCTCAATAGATACGTACCTGGTTCTGCTGTTTTTCTTATCGGTATGGAATGAAAACCAGGTAAACACTAAATACCTGGCAGGAGACTCCGGGATGAAGGCCAACCCCTGATCAACGGGTGAAAGTACTTGCATATGCAATTATGTCTATGTACCTTAGATCGAGCATCAAACCTTCAGCTGACAGCCTAGAGGAACACAAAGGAAAAAACTAGTATCGGAGGACAGGCATGTCTGCAATAGAGAGCATTACTGCAAGAGAAATACTCGATTCTCGCGGAAACCCCACTGTGGAAGTGGACGTGGTGTTGGAAACAGGCATAGCAGGGCGGGCCGCTGTGCCTTCCGGGGCATCGACAGGTGAAAATGAGGCTGTTGAGCTCCGTGACGGAGATATGGCCCGTTATCTTGGCAAAGGCGTACAGAAAGCGGTGGACAATATAAACGATGAGATCGCACCAGAGCTGCTCTCATACGATGCAACCCTGCAGGTCGATATCGACAGCATCATGATCGAACTCGACGGTACGAAGAACAAGGGGAGACTGGGAGCCAACGCCATACTCGC
>JAGLSF010000102.1 GCA_023136305.1 Spirochaetota bacterium | reverse complement strand
GCTGGAGGAAAAGTGCGCATACATAAAAACGATGAGGGAAAAACCAAGCAGCTCATCGTTGAGACGGACGGAAGTGAGGCTGTTACCAGAGTGTTTGATCAATTGAAACCGGAAGTTGCCTCAGCCGTTAAGGTTCGTGAGGCACTGGCAAAAGGCGGAGTATGGCCTCTTTTTTGGAGCTCCCGAACAGGAGGCATACCTTCTCTGGAGGAAGGGGAGCGTCCCCGTGCACTTGTTGTTAATACGGTGCTTACTGAGCCTTTTCGAACGAGAGGCAAGGTCATACTGCAGAGGTCATGGGATCGAATCGTTGAAGGTATGAAGTATTTTCCAAGGCTTCTTGCAGATTACGGCACAACCGAGATTATTCTCACCCATAAGCATGATCCGGTAGCACAGAGATTGTATCAGGAACTTGCCGGCTATGCCTGGCTCCACTTTCATCCGATTCCATTACGCTACCCTGCTGAAAACCCCGTTGTATTGACCAGGGCTCTTCGGAGGCATTATGCCTCCATAAAAAAGAGTGACGTCATTTGGGTCCTGGACGTCCAGGGTCTGGAAGCTGTTGGCGCATGTCTGGCAGAAGGAATCCCCCTGTATCAGCGGGTAATGACTCTGGGTGGACCGGGCCATCCTGACCCGACACATGTGGTGGCTCGGATAGGTACACCTGTCAAGCGTCTGTTGCCGAAGAATTTCAACGCCGATGACGTTCTCGTTCTGAGAGGAGGACTCTTGAAAGGAGAGCCTGTGGAACCGGAGGTCGATGCGGTGGTTAATGATGATAACGGATTTTTCTTTCTTCCAAAAATGAAGAAACGAGAATTCCTCAGCTTCATGGGTCCTGGCTTTCAAAAGACCTCTGTGCTGCCATGTTTCATGTCAAGAATTACCGGTGCTGCTGACAGTACTATATCAACTTCGTTGAGGGGAGAAAGACGGCCCTGTATTGCCTGTGGACTCTGTGAAAAGGTGTGCCCTGTCGAACTCATGCCGCAAATCATACACCGTTATCTGTACCGTGAAGCATATGATGAGGCCGAGGCCGTGGGAATGGACCTCTGTGTTGATTGTGGGCTCTGTACCTATGTCTGCCCTTCCAAGATTGAATTGCAGAGGCAATTCACAGAGGCACTGGAACAACTCCGATTGGAACATGAGGAAGCAGCAGCTTCAGAGTCACCGTAAGCTGGTTTGGTTTTGTATTCTGTATTCGTATGGGTACCGAATGTGGAATTTACTGAAATGGTTGAGTGGTTAAAAGCATCTACCAAGGTGAGTGAGGAAGCATGAAAATAATCGCAAAAATTTTTAAGAAGCTGGGTCCCCAGTTCGACGAGGGGAAGATTCTGTCACCTTTCCGTCCTGTATATCAAGCCCTCGAGAATTTTTTCTTTCAGGCTGATCTCAAGACCGAAAACGCTCCTTATGGGCGTGATCCTATTGAGATAAAACGGTTTATGTCAACAGTGATAATCGCTCTTGTTCCCTCATTTTTTGCTGCTCTGTACTTCTTCGGATGGCGAGTACTCCTTCTCGTCATCGTCTCATACGTTGCCGGCGGTGCCGTGGAAGTGCTCTTTGCGATACTTCGGAAAGAGGAGATCAATGAGGGCTTTCTCGTGACCGGTTTCATCTTTCCCCTGATACTGCCGCCCGGTGTGCCACTCTGGCTGGTTGCGGTGGGGATTATATTCGGGGTGCTGGTTGGTAAGGAGGTGTTCGGCGGAACGGGTCGAAACGTATTCAACGCCGCACTCGTGGGCAGGGGTTTTCTCGCTCTCGGTTATCCGGCCATCATGACCAGAAGCTGGATGGCGCCCGGCAACTATCCTCTGGGGAATCTTGCGACCCCCGTGTCCATATCGGCTCCGGATGCCATAACCTCTGCAACACCGCTTGTTTTGGGCAAGGGGGGAGAGCTTGCTTCGATTCAGGACCTCCTGATAGGAAGAATTCCCGGAAGTGCGGGGGAAACATCCGCACTGGCAATAATCCTGGGTGGTGTTTTCCTCATACTTATGGGTGTTGCCAACTGGCGAACTGTTTTCGGCGTGCTTGTTTCCTTTATCGGTCTCGGTGCAATACTCAGGCTCATATATCCCGCCTCGGTCAACCCTGTCTGGTTCAATCTCTTCTCAGGAGGTATACTGTTTGGGACGTTTTTCATGGCAACAGATCCCGTCACAGGGTCGATTACCAGATCGGGGAAATTAGTGTACGGGCTGCTCATCGGTTCTGTGACCATATTGATACGTTTCTATTCGGGGTTTGTGGAGGGTGTGACCTTTGCCATTCTGCTTGGCAACATCTTCGCCCCGCTGATTGATGAAGTCGTTATACGCAATCGAATCAGGAGATACGCTCGTGAAAGATAGTGTACGAACTCTGGTATTTGCGAGTGTGCTGGGGCTCGTCTGCTCGGTATTGCTCGCAGCGGTGAATCTGTATACCGCTCCATTCAGAAAGGCAAATGAAGAGGCTGAAGAGGTGCTCAACATTTTTTCAGTCCTGGATATTCCAGTTGACTCTGAGTTAGATTCCTTAGCCTTACTGGAAGTGTTTGAAGAGAGTGTGCGGGTAAAGGATATGGGAGATATGACGCTGTATGAGAATGTTTTAGAATTCTCCGCAGCAGATGAGCCGCTTATCGTGGCCGTGCCTTTTTCCGGCCCCGGATTATGGGGACCCATAAAGGGTGTGATTTCACTAGATCCCGACTTCCTCACCATTCGCGGTATCAGTTTTTATCAACAGGAGGAGACCCCGGGACTGGGAGGTGAAATCGGCGAGGAGTGGTTTCAGAAGCAGTTCGAGGGCAAGGAGATCGTATCCGCTGGAGGTGAACCGGGTTTCCGTATCCTGAAACCCGGCGGTGATACCGACAGCAATTCCGTGGATGGTATTTCCGGTGCTACGATGACGTCGGAACGGGTTCAGTCAATTATCGATGGGCTTGCAAAGGATCTGTGGAAGGAGAGGAGCAGCTATGTCCAGTGATGTAAACCAGCGAAAGGGTATAGATACCGGATTCGGAGGCGGCAAGGGAAGAGAGACGCTGGGGGACGGCGTTTTCAAGGTCAATCCCATAACCTGTCAGGTACTCGGTATCTGTTCAGCCCTTGCGGTCACAAGCCGTCTCGAAAAGGCTTTGGTCATGGGGGGAGCGCTAGTATTTGTACTCGCCATGACAGGTTTAATTGTGTCCATTCTGCGGTCTTATATGCCTCGTAGGATTCGGATGATCACAGAGGTGGCCATCATCGCAACGTTCGTCATACTCTTCGACCAGTTCCTCAGGGCCTTCTACTACGACATGTCCAAACAGCTGGGCCCCTATGTGGCGCTCATTATAACGAACTGCATCGTTATGGGTAGAGCCGAAGCTTTCGCCACGCAGAATCCACCTCTTCTGTCCATGCTCGATGGTGTGGCGAACGGGCTCGGGTATGCCATGATCCTGGCAATCATTGCCATTTTTCGGGAAATTTTTGGGAATGGAACGCTTCTGGGCTATCCTATTCTCACCGGCACCGGAATTGAGAAAAACCTTCTCTTTGCTCTCGCACCGGGAGCCTTTATTGCAGCAGGATTTCTCATCTGGTTCCTGAACACACTCAATCCGCCGGAATCAACGGAGGACTCACCATGAACAGTACACCTGTATTTGTCATATTCGTTGCCTCTATCTTTACCAACAACATACTTCTGGCAAGCTTTCTGGGGATGTGTTCCTTTCTGGTCTGCTCAAACCGTATTGATACGGCTTTCGGTTTGGGTGCAGCGGTAACATTCGTCATGTTATTCACGACCATGATCGATTATCTGATCTACCACTATGTGCTCATTCCGCTGAAATTGGAATTCCTGTCCTATATCATCTTTATCGCCGTCATAGCTGCTTTTGTGCAGTTCGTCGAGATGTTTGTCGAACGGTTCAGTCCCAAACTTTATTACGCTCTCGGAATATTTCTCCCGCTCATTACGGTGAACTGTGCAATACTCGGCGCGTCACTGTTCATGGTTCTTCGCAAGTACAACTTTGCCCAGTCGACATTCTTCGGTCTGGGGTCGGGAATCGGGTGGGCGCTTGCCATCGCACTGATGGCCGGACTGCGTGAAAAGATGGGTTACTCGAATGTCCCCGCCCGTTTGCGAGGTCCGGGTATCGTCATGCTTGTAACCGGCATTATTGCCATGGCTTTCATGGGATTTGCCGGCATGTTGAAATTGCAGTAGAAACCCTATCTGTGGGGATTGAGGGGGTATGTTTTTATGATAGTGGGAGTTACAGCCATTCTCGTAACAGTGGGTATTTTCATTGGACTTGCTGCAGGTCTGATCATTGCGGAAAAACGTCTGGCGAATTACGGCACATGCACCGTATTGCTGAATGAGGGTTCTGTCGTATTCGAGCAGCTCGGCGGGATTACGCTGCTCTCGACGCTCTATGAGCATAAGATATTCATTCCTTCAGCCTGCGGGGGGAAGGGATCTTGCGGTTATTGCAAGGTCAGGGTTTTAAGTGGAGGAGGACCTCTGCTTCCCACAGAGACACCCTATTTGTCGCGGGTGGAGCAGCGGGCCGGGGTTCGCCTGGCCTGTCAGGTAAAGGTCAAGGAAAACATCGAGCTCTGGATTCCGGAAGAGCTGCTGGAGGTAAAGGAGTATCACGCAAAGGTGGCATCGGTTCAAAGCCTTACCCATGATATTAAAGAGATCAATCTGGATCTCATTGAGCCCACAGAGATAAAACACCGTCCCGGGCAATACGTGCAGGTCCTGGCCTCGAGCCCGGAAGGTCCGGTTTACAGGGCCTATTCGATCAGTTCACCGACTTATGAGAAGAATAAGGTGCAGTTGATAGTACGACTGGTACCTGGAGGCATCGCGTCCACGTACCTCCACAACCTGAAGGAAGGGGAGGAAATAATGTTTACCGGTCCCTTTGGAGAGTTTCGTTTATCTGAAGATCCGGAAACCGATGTTGTACTGGTGGGTGGAGGTGCTGGAATGGCGCCTATTGCAAATATCATATACAGCATTTATGATCGCTGGCCGGACCGTCATGTCAATTTTTTCTTCGGGGTTCGAAGCACACACGATATTTTCTACCTCGAGGAGTTCGAAAAACTGGCCGAGAAACATAAAAGCTTCAAAGTTACCTATGCACTGTCTGATCCTCTCAAAGAGGATGAGAAATGGGATGGTGATACAGGTTTCATTCATCTCTCATTGGACAGGCGTTTAGCGCCAAAACACAGGCAGCAGGCATTTCTCTGCGGCCCACCACCGATGATCGAAGCGGTCACTGAGGTTCTCAAAGAGAAGAAACTTCATGATGATAACATTTTCTATGACAAATTCTAGTCCACGTTTTACTGAAAGGGGTGTTGAGTCATGGCATTTGTAAATATTGGGGATGTGCTTGAGCGGGCGCGTGAATTTGAGGAAAGGCTGGAGAAGTACTATGCTGCCATTCGAGACAAAACCCAGGACAACGGCGTAAGACTGCTCACATACTATCTCAGTCGACACAGACGACATCTGCAACAGGCCCTCGACGGAATGGATGCGAAGGTGGTGGACCATATCAATAAGGTAAGACTGAAGTACGATATCGATTTTTCTCCGGAGAAGGCCCTCCATGTCATGGAAATTCGACCGACAGAGGTCAAGGGCAATGAACTGCTTCAGGCCGCCGCCTGTTATGATCAGGAGCTGATCGGTCTTTACAAGCAGGTACTCGAACACCCCCTCAGTACTGAAGCAAAGGTCTTCATTGAAACTCTCATTCGGACTGAAGAAAAAGACATTGTTATGATAAAGAAGATGATAGCGATGGATTATTTTTAGGAAGGATTGCACTGGTTGGTTGAATGGGTACATTTGAGCTTGTCCCTACAAAGGAAGAAGATGCCATACAGATACCATCGGGGCAGGAGCGATTGGGAAGTGCGGTACTGCTGCACAATGCCCTGTGGTTTACACAGGTGCGATGGATAGTCGTTATTGTCTTTATCCTTCTAGGGTTCATGGGACTGTTTTTATCGGACATGTTCGAGAGGAATGGAATCGTCCCTCCTTCAATATGGCCCTGGGTTTTGGCAGGTATACTCATCCTGGCGAATGTGCCGCTGAGCATATCTACGCGTCATAGTGGAGAAGATTCACCTCATCGTGCAGTTGAGTTGAATCTGTGGATTCAGATAACTGTCGATCTATTGGTGGTGAGCGGGCTGGTTTACAAGGTGGGGAGTACGAGCACCTTTATATCCTTTACCTATCTATTCCACATAGCGCTGGCATGTATTTTTTTTCAGCGGCGATTCAGTTTACTTGTTACACTGTTGGCAATAGGATTTTATCTGACTGCCGTTACCCTGGAACTGACCGGTGTTCTGCCTGCTTCGGGGATATTGATCGGTGATCAGATCGTGAACGTGAAGGACCCGTCAATGTCTCTCATCTTTGCAGGTTCAGCAGTATTCGTGTGGCTTGTTGTCTGGTACTTCGTTTCCACACTTTCTGCAGCCGTAAGGAAACGTGATGAACAGCTGGGAACTGCCAATGAAAGGCTCATGAAGGCGGATGAAGAAAAAACACAGCAGATGCTTGTAACGACCCATGAGCTGAAAGCCCCGTTCACAGGAATCGAGACGAATATTCAACTCTTGAAAGTTCAGTATTGGGATGAAATAACAAAACCGGTACAAGAACTCATTGACCGCATTGACGCGCGTGCCCACACGTTACGCGAGCGGATCGGTCAAATATTGATTCTGGGAGATCTCAAATTAAAGCAGACGGGCGAGGAACAGCCCGAAGCTGTTAATTTAAAAAAAATAATGGACGTGGTTATCGATGATTTAGCGGAGAAGGCGGAGGACCGCCACATAATTCTCGATATCAGTGTTCTTCCGGTGTTGGTACAGGGA
>JAGLSF010000101.1 GCA_023136305.1 Spirochaetota bacterium | reverse complement strand
TCGTTTATGCCTTTCATGGCCACCGTGTTCAGCTTTATTTCCAAACCTGCCTGTCGTGAGGCTTTGATGCCATCGATAACCTGGGGCAGATTGTCCTTTCCTGTCAGCTCGGCAAACTTCTCCGGTCTGAGCGTATCGATGCTCACGTTCACCCTTCTGATACCCGCATCCCCTAGGCCCCGTGAGAAATCACGAAGCAGCAGACCATTGGTAGTCAGGCTCACCTCCTGCAGGCCCTGCAGGGCAGTGAGTTTTTCAATGAGTTGAAGTATGTCCCGCCGCTCGAGCGGTTCGCCGCCCGTGATTCGAATTTTACGTATACCGAGCCTTACAAAGAGCCTGGCAAGCCTGTATATCTCTTCATAACGAAGCAGTTCCCTATGGGGGAGAAAGGGAACCCCGTCGCGCGGTTTGCAGTAGAGACATCGCATGCTGCACCTGTCGGTCACCGAAATTCTGAGATAGTCTATGACTCTGTTATAGCTGTCGATGAGCATTCAATCAGTCTTCCTCTATGGGTCTACCGCAATCCTTTACCGATCCGTGAATGAGTTCAACCGCATGCCCGAGTACGGGCAGAACGATCTCAAAGCTTTCCCTCACTGCCTTCTCGCTTCCAGGCATATTGATGATAAGTGTGTTTCGGCGTACACCTGCTATACCCCGTGAGAGCATGGCCCTGCTGGTTTTCTCAAGGCTCCGTGCCCTGATAGTCTCTGATATGCCCGGTACCGCCTTCTCGATTACCGACTCTGTCGACTCAGGTGTCACATCCGAGGGTGCAAGGCCCGTACCCCCGAGTGTAAATACAATGTCAGCACAGATCTCATCGCAGACCCTGATGAGTTCGCTGCTGATCGCAGATTGATCATCACTCACGACCGCATAGTGCACCACTCTTCCGATCGTCTCTTCGATCAGTGTACAGAGTGCGGGTCCGCTTGTGTCCTCCCGTTCACCGGCAGCTGACCGCGTACTCACGGTGATCACCGCAGTGTTCATTCCCTTTTCCATGTGCCTGATTTCCCGCCTTCCTTGCTGATGAGCCCGAGTCCGGTGATACGCATTCCCCTGTCGACCGCCTTGCACATGTCGTAAATCGTCAGTGCAGCCTGCGCAGCAGCCTGAAGCGCCTCCATCTCCGCCCCGGTCTTGGCGGTCACCGTTACGGACGTTCGTATCTCGAGCTCACCAGCCTGCAGCTCCGGCTGGAAATGTACGTCCACGTGTTCCGGCGCCAGGGGGTGGCACAGGGGTATGAGTTCACCCGTACGTTTGGCAGCTGAGATGGCCGCAACCTTGGCGACGGTGAAGACGTCCCCCTTCCTGATCCTGTCATCCACAATGGCCTGAAGCGTCTCAGGTTTCATGACAACCCTGCAGGAGGCAACCGCAACCCGCCGTGTGATCTTTTTCGCACCGATATCGACCATGCGTGCATTACCGTCCTCATCAATATGGGATAAGGTATCTTTGTATTCCATAAGTTGTACCAGTCCTGCCTGTGCAGTGAATATCCTGCCAATCGGTATATTTCCCTAACCATCGAGGAGAAGAATGGGGACTTTGTCGCCGCGACCCAGGTTCTGTTCCCCCTCATCAACAAAGAGAAGGCAGTTACATCCCGCACAACCGATAATATCCGCTGACCCGTTCAGCTTCAGAGTTGTCACCTCATACACGCCCTTCTCCAGCCGATACATGGATGGCATGAGATGTGTGCGTTTTCCTTTTTTCTCTACAGCATGGGCCAGCCGTGCATCGACGAAACGCGGCGCGTATACCAATCTACCCATCATCCGGTACAGTGCCGGTTTAATGAAAACGTTGAAGGTGGTAAAATTGGAAACCGGATTGCCCGGAATACCAACAATCACACATCCTCCACTCTTCGCAAACAGGAGAGGTTTTCCCGGCTTGATCCGTACCCGGTGAAGCTTGATGTCTGCACCGCATGCACGGAGCATTGCAGGGACCAGATCATAGTCCCCCATGGACACGCCTCCCGATATAAGCAGCATGTCTGTTTTCAGGCCAGCCTCGATGAGCTCCCGAAGCTCTTCTTCGCGGTCATTGCCTATTCCCAGATAGCGTACATCCATACCCAGTGATGCGGCCAGCCCCGTCAGCATGGGGCCGTTGCTGTTGCGTATCATGCCCTTACCCACGGCTTCATCGGGCTCGACGATTTCACTTCCAGTGGGCAGGACGCTGACCACAGGTCTCCTGTACACCCTGCATTGTACATGGCCCACGGACGCGAGCACAGCAATCTCAGGACCCTGTATGATGCTGCCCCTTACAAGAACCCTCTCCCCTGCCTTTACATCCTCCCCCCGTGCACAGATGTTTTGACCCTGCTTTACTTTCCGTGTGAAGAGCGCCTTTCCTTCACGTTCTTCGGTCTCCTCAAACATGACAACTGCATCGAATCCTTCTGGAACAGGAGCACCGGTCATAATACGTACGCACTGACCCTTCCCCGCCGCACCTCTGTGCGTTGATCCTGCCGCAACGGTGGCAAGAACGCTCAGGGTAGCTGGCGCATCGACCAGGTCACGAGACCGCACTGCATAGCCATCCATGGCTGATTTGTCAAAGGGAGGAATATCCATGTCCGAACACACATCTTCTGCAAGCACCATACCAAAGGCCTGGGACAGGGATACTTCGATGATGTCAAGCGGTTCGATCTCGCGCAGGATTATGTCCAGGGCTTTGTTGAAACCGATCATTGAAAGCTGTTCCTTTGCATACAACCAGATACCCCGGGCGACAGGATTACTATAAAACCTGGTCAATGACCACATGAATGCATACCTGTACAAAATACCGGTATTTTATCACGCAATCAAATTCAATTGGCCTTTCTCATCCCGGGCCTGAAAAGCTGGATTTCTATTTGAATGATAATCTTTTTACATGTAAAGGTAAGTGGGAAAAATGTACTGGTCAGTACCAGACAATTGAAGAGGCCTTGAACAGTATCCACACATCCTTGCCGGGGAGCAGTTTGAGTGTGTCGGCAGCATGATGGGTAACACTGCACGAGAAGAGCAGGCCGCCCGCATGCACCTCTACACGAACACGGTCGCCGCTGTGCTCCGAAGACATGCTCAGAAGCTGCCCCCCCAGCACGTTTTGAGCTGATATGTGGTCGGGTCGCCCCGTGGAGAGCATGATATTAGACGAGTTCAATACGCCGAAGGCGTCGCTATGGGGCGGATGCACGGCATGGATATACTGGCCATCAGGAAGCACCCTGCGCCAGAGCCCCTCTCCCTCATCCTCCCAGGGGCCGTGCAGCAGATTATCGGTACCCCGCCCGATGATGCGTCCATTGTGCATCCTCATGACTCTGTCAGAAACACTGTTCAGCCAGATGATGTCGTGGCTCGTCATGACAAGCGTGGTGTTGTATTTCTTTCGGTATTGTAAAATCGCATTCTTGATCAGGGCCGCACTGTGCTGGTCAACATTGGCTGTTGGCTCATCAAGTATGAGCACCTCCGGGTTGATGACGAGACGTGCCGCGAGGGCGACCCGCTGCGCCTCTCCTCCGGAGAGCTCCAACCACCTGCGGTGCATAAACTGCGCGGGCCGAAGGCCCATAAGCGCGAGGGAATCCCGCACCCGATCTTTTACCATTTCCCGTTTTTGCCTCACCTTGAGGCCGAAGGCGACATTCTCGAAAACCGTACGTTTGAACAGATAGGGATGCTGCAGGAGCATGGTAATTTCCCTGTCACTGCTGCCGCTGAAAATGATTTCTCCCTCATCGACCCTGTCGAGGAAGGCGAGAATGCGGAGCAGGGTTGATTTCCCGCTGCCGTTGTGCCCGACAATACCTACAGATTCTCCCTTCCCGATGTACAGGTCATGGATGTGCAGTCTGAAATCAGTGCCATATGCTCGGACGACCTGCTGCAGGCGATAGATAGTTTCTTCAGCCATTATATCCTTCTCCTCAGGAAGATCAAAAGAGCATTTACCAGGAAGGCCAGGAGGAGAAGGATGATACCCAGTGCTATGCCCATGGAAAACTGACCCTTTCCCGTTTCCAGTGCAATTGCCGTGGTAATTGTTCTCGTATGCCACTTGATATTGCCGCCTATCATCATCGATATTCCCACCTCGGAAATCGCCCGTCCGTAAGCGGTCACAACAGCAGCCAGCATGGCATGTCGTGACTCCACGAGGGATGCGGTGACAAGCTGCCATCCCCGGGCGCCGAGTGTAGAAACCGTGTTTCTGAACCTCTCGTCAATGTTTTCGATCGCAGTGGCGGTGAGTGAGATCACGATGGGGAGCACAAGAACGGTCTGAGCAACCGCAATTCCGGGAATGGTGAAGAGCAATCCATATCTGCCGAGCGGTCCTCTCCGGGATATGAGTGCGTATATGAAGAGACCCACGACCACAGTGGGAAGGGCAAGCAGTGTATCGAAGACGGCCCGCAGCTGGCGTTCCCCCGTGAACCGGCAATATCCGAGAAAGAAACCGACCGGTATGCCGAGTGCCAGGCTCGCAGCGATGGAGAGAGATGAAACCTTCACAGTGGTGAACACCGCCGAGTAGGTCTCGGGGTCACCACTCACCAGAAGCTTCACAGCCTGCATGAATCCCTGTGCAATATAATCCATGTCGTTGTTTCAGCCTTACTCCATGCCCCCATTGGGAATGAAGAGCTTATTTCCCATAAGAGTGAACTCACCGATAAGACGCTGGGCTTCGGGTGAAAGGACCCACTGTATGAACTCCTCAGCGAGGTCACTGCGTACCTGACTGCACAGGGCTGGATTCACAGCAATCACACTGTACTGGTTTCTGAGAGCATGATCACCCTCAATAAGGGTTACAAGCGGCGGGTCACCCTTCCAGTTTACTTCGTACTTAATGAAGGTCCCCCTGTCTGTCAGCGTATAGGCATCCCATTCTGCAGCGATTGTAATGGTGTTGAGCATTCCCTGCCCGGTCTGTATGTACCAGGAGTCCCTGTCAGGTACCCCGAGGCCTGTCTCCTTCCAGAGCTGTATCTCCCTCTTGTTTGTACCGGAGTCATCCCCACGGCTTGCAAAGTGCACGTCATTACGATGCATGACGTTCAGCGCCTCAGTAACGGTCTTTCCTCTGATTCCTGCAGGATCGCTCTTAGGGCCTATGATGATGAAATCGTTGTACATAAAGGGATGGCGTGCAACACCGTACCCTTCGCTGACATACTCAGCTTCAGCGGCAGGTGCATGGACCATGAGGACATCCACATCACAGTTCCTGCCGAGAGCCAGCGCCTTGCCCGTTCCCACGGCCACCCATCTGAGCTCGATGCCGGTGCTAGACTCGAATGCCGGTGCAAGATAATCGAGGAGTCCGGTGTTGTCGGTACTCGTGGTAGTTGCCAGGTGCAGCACCCTGTTTTCGGCGAAAACCTGGAACACAACAACACACATAATAACAGTGAGAGAAACAAAGATCAGCAGCGGCCGTCGCAGCTTCATGATGGCTGATACTCCCTTCTATGCAGTTTCAGGATACAGGATTTTTCCCGCCTGGCGGGTGTCATACCCCCTCATTTCCTGGAGGATTCCGGAGAAGGCAGGGGACCTGACAAACTCAATGAAAACCTGAACTGATTTCTCGAAAAATATGCTCTTGCTGACGAGCATGTCAAACCGCTCCTCGAACAACTGATAAAAGGAGAGGTCCGGAAATCGCACGGCAGATTCTGCAGCCACACCCGTATCAGCCTCCCTGCTCATGACAGCCGTCGCCACATCGAGATGGGTGTAAACCTCATCATCAAAACCTCTGAGAGATTTTTCATCCACACCTTCAGCTGCAACGAGTGCATCGATTCGGTGACGTATGCCGGACTTGGCCTGACGGTTTATGAAACGAAGCCCCCTGTCCTCAATCTCTTTGAAAGACCGGACAACACCATCTCTTGATACAAACCCGATTGACCGGTAGAAGAGATTCAATACCACGATATCGCTCGGCTCCTCAAACTGTTTTTCGATAAAGGGGAAGTTATACTCCCCGGTTTCGTGATCGTAGAGATGGCTCAGTGCAATATGACAGTATCCATCTCTGAGAAGGCGAAGCCCTTCGCCGCTCCCAAGGCTGGCTAAAAAGAGTACGAATTCAGGATACCTGCTGTGCAGCAGGCCCTGTACCATGTACATGGCAGGGTCGTCTGAACCAGCCACGAGCA
The DNA here is from genome assembly GCA_023136305.1 of Spirochaetota bacterium. GTDB lineage: Bacteria > Spirochaetota > B62-G9 > B62-G9 > DRHN01 > JAGLSF01. Next base: position 748 of record JAGLSF010000101.1, on the reverse strand, counting down.
GTACATTCCTGTGAAGGACATACTCGGTGGAGAATTTCCTCAGTGTTTGTAGTGCCTGCCCTTCAATGAGGACCTCGAGGTCCCGTTTTGGAAAAAGCCACTTTCCAGTAACCTTTGTGCCCGGAAGCTTCCCTGCCTTGGCAAGTGCATAGATTTTCTTCTCATTGATATGTAGGAACCGGGACGCCTGATGCACATCGAAGAAGGTCGGCGAATCACTCATGTCATTATTTTCAATCTTAATTTGGAAAATAAGTACTTATAATTACAAATAATAACTTATTGGGGAATGTTCGAAAGGTCAATAAAAAAAGCCCCGGATATCCGGGGCCTCCCTTACAGTGTTTAATGGTTAAATAGGTTTCACATTGGTGGCCTGCAGCCCACGGGGTCCCTCCTTTAGTTCAAACGTCACCGCTTGATTCTCAGCTAACGTTTTAAAACCACCCATCTCAATTTCCGAGTAGTGCACAAACACATCCTCTCCATCATCCGTCGTGATGAACCCAAAACCCTTTTTCTCATTAAACCACTTCACTTTACCTTCTGGCATAAAAAATACGACCTCCTACAGCTGAATATACGTTCTCATACTTCTGAGAACGGTTTTTTATACCCTTTCTTTAACTTTTTGTCAATTATTAATTGCAGCAATTGTCATAGGTTAATAGTCCTCAATCTGTACGGCGTTCAGCTCAACCTTGAAGATCTTGATGGCCTTCATTTCCCGCATCCATTTGATAAAGCC
>JAGLSF010000100.1 GCA_023136305.1 Spirochaetota bacterium | reverse complement strand
TCGTCCTTCTCTTCCCGTTCACCGAATATGTTGTACACGAAGAGGAGTATATTGTTCCTGGACTGCGGCCCGACTTTGGTAAACATGATATGGTAGTGTTTTACACGATCATCACCGGTATTGGAAAGGCTGACCACGATACCAAGTGCCACGATCCTCTTTGTATCGGTGAGAAAAAAGTCAATCTTCAGGCGTGCGTTTTTCTTCAATCCTTTGCCCGCAAGCATGGAACAGCCGGTTTCTGACAGGTCACCGATTTTCGCCACATACCCTCGTTGGGATATAACAGCCTTCTGTACTCCTTCTCCTGCAGAAACGATGACAGGATAAAACTTTGCGCTTATCCTCGTTTCGACGCGTACACTCTGTCTCTTCTGTTTGCGTTCGAGTTTCTGGGAGTGCTGGAGATATATGAGGGGATACTCTTCGTGCTGGATCTGCTCCTGTACCTTGGATTCGAACTCATACCCCGCATCCTCCTGCCGCCAGAAATAGACAGTGACCTTTCTGCCCGTCCACTTCAGCGTATCAGAGGCCTTCTGCCCCGATGGCTGCGTAACTACGAGATGTCGCTTGTTGTTTTCGATAACCCAGCTGACGAAGGTACCATATTTCTGCTCACGGATGATAAGTTTCTGCCGAGGTAGTATAGCGGATGTGTCTCGAATTCGCTTGTGATACTTGGGAAGGTTGAATTCGGCCTTTTTCCTGAGGTCCAGCAACTTGTTGAGCATGCGCAGCTTTTCGGCGGAGGACATCTTTTCGTTGGCATTGATCTTTTGAATGGCGGGTCGCAGGCATCGGTCGAGTTGCCGTGTCGACCAGTATATGGTCTGCGGTTTCTCCAGTTTGTTCTGTATGGCAATCTGTTTCAGAAAGCCGATCTCTTTGAATGAGAACCCTTCTTTTCGACCTCTGCCGTAGAACTCGAAGAAGGGGAATCTCTGTTTTCCACCCCGCAATCGCATGACGACAACCAGCACTATGATAAATACAACAGCTAAAGCTATGACCGTTATTGTGCCCATTTATCCGTTATAGGTATGTTTTTTTTAAATATTCGACACGTTCAGGCAAATTATTAAATTTATTACACTTTATGTGACTCTCTGATATTAAATATAAGCGAAAAAAAGGCCGAAGAGAGGATAAATTGATCATGTATTCACGAAAATTATTGTATAAGCCCTTGTTGCCCTGTTCATGCGGATGAATCTCTCTGATATTGCCTTCCCATCTCATTTATGGTACCATACCTGCGAGGTATTCAAATGGATTTACAGTTAAAGGACAGTGTTGTGGTTGTAACGGGTGCGGGGAGCGGAGTTGGCGCCGCAGTGGCCCGAGCATTCTGTGAGGAAGAAGCCCGAACAGTCTTCACCGATATCGACGCCCGGGGGCTGCGTCATGCACTGAAGGGGTACGAGCACAGGGGGATGAGCGTTGTCTGCGACGTATCCGACCAGAAGGAGGTGTCGAGGCTTTTCAAGGAGGTTGAAAATCAGTTTGGCACCCTTCACATCCTGGTCAACAACGCAGCCGTCAATACGGCCGACTACATAGAGAATATTCGAAAGTGTGACCTCGAGCGTGTGCTCAATATCAACGTCCGGGGATACGTGTACACCACCATGGAAGCGATTCCCCTCATGAAAAAAGCGGGGTATGGCAGGCTGATATACATCAATTCTGGTTCCGGGCTGAAGGCCTCGGCCGGTATGTCCCTCTATTCAGCATCCAAATACTTCAACCGCGGGTTCGCCATCTCCAGTGCCCTCGAACTCGGTCAATTCAATATAACCGCAAACTCAATATGCCCGTCTGATATTTATCCTCAGAGCCAGACCCAGGGTGAGGAAAACCTGGTGCCCAAGAGCTGGATGAACGAATCGCTTTTGCGTATTTCCCTCGAAAAGGAAAATGTTTCGTCACTCGACGAGCTCATAGAAAAGAGAAATCAGAAAAATCCCATGCACCGTTCCTGCACAGCGGATGACGTGGCACACCTTGCCCTCTTCCTTGCCAGCGACTGTGCGGGGTTTATTAACGGTCAGAGTATCGGACTCAATGGCGGTGCAATCCCCTATTAACCTCTGTTGATGGGAATTTACCTTTTACAATTTCTAATTATTTGTTATTATAGGCTCATGCTCAATTCACCGGTTCTCACACTGAATACAGGTATGGTTCCCATCGACATCTGCAACGTTCGGGAAGCAGTAATCCTGCAGGTACTCAAAAAGGCTGAGGCGATCAAGGTCGATGAGAACCAGCGTATCAGATCGCAGTATCTGTCGCTTCCCCTGCCCCGCGTAATCATGCTCTTCAACTTTCACAAGATTCCGAGAAAGAAGGTGATTCACTCCCGCCTCAACATCATCTATCGGGACGACATGCGCTGCCAGTACTGCGGTAAACGGTACAGCGTGGATGAGCTCACCGTCGATCACGTCATCCCGCTCAGCCGTTGGAAAGAGATGCCCCATAATCCGCCTTTCAAGCCCAATTCGTGGGAAAACCAGGTGAGCGCATGCAGGCGCTGCAACACACAGAAAGGGAACAAGCTTCTCCATGAATGCCACATGGAGCTTATAAAAAACCCCGTAGAACCACAGTACATGCCCTATCTCGTCATCTCCAAGCAGAAAGCGAACAAATACGGCTGGATCGAGTTTCTCAAATACAATGTCCGCGTCGTCGATATGATCGATACTATGTAAAAATAAGAAAAGGTGACAGCTCACTTAATTGAATTAAGTAAGCTGTCACCTTTTTAAGTCAACATTTATCTGAGTAGGGGTGGAGCCATGGAGAAAAAATCAGGAAGCACAGTACTGAAAACCATCGTGGCCGACATTACAACCCTTGCAATGGATGCAATTGTCAATGCCGCCAACTCAAGCCTCATGGGGGGAGGAGGAGTTGATGGCGCCATTCACCGGGCTGGCGGTCCAGAAATACTGCAGGAGTGTAAAGAGATCGTTGATAAAATAGGAAGGCTCCCTACCGGCGAGGCGGTCATCACAACGGCAGGCAGGATGCCCTCGAAGCATGTCATCCATACCGTCGGACCGGTCTGGCACGGAGGGAGGAAGGGCGAGCCTGAGCTTCTTGGTCACTGCTACCGAAACAGCCTGCAGGCGGCACGGAAGAACGGATTGAGACGGATCGCCTTCCCCTCGATCAGTACCGGCGTATACGGATACCCCGTGGAGGAGGCAGCTGACGTGGCTGTGCGTTCTGTAATCGAAACAATCCAGGCGCATCCCGGCGATTTCGATGAAATCCTATTCTGCGGTTTCGATGCAGGAACGGAACGGAAGTATGCCAGGGCACTGGACGTCGAAGATCTATAAGCCGAAGACTTATAGACCGAAGATCTATAGGCCGCAGGCTTATAGGGTCACACCGTTAAATCGATATATCCTCCCGAACCAGCCTTCCAGGTAGATACTCATCCTTGATATTTTCCAGGGACCGCAGCGCGTTTATCGATGCACGAGGATTGGCCTGTTCGATCTCCCTCAGCATACGCTTGAACATCTCGCGCTTCATTTCCCTCTCAACCGGACAGCGACACGATGCGGCGGGGAATCCATAGAGTTTGGAGAAGTACCGTGTATCCGATTCGGGAATATGGTAGAGGGGACGTATGATGGAGAGCCTGCCCTCGAACAGTTCCTGGCTGGGCAACATGGATGAAATCTCAGCATGGTAGAACACGTTGAGTAAAAAGGTCTCGATAACATCATTTCGATGATGACCCAGTGCTATCTTATTGAACCCCATTTTTAAGGCGGTGTCGAAGAGCACACGCCTTCTATTTCGCGAGCACCAGTAGGAGCCCCCTTTCCTGTCAGGCTCGATGTTCATATGCACAAAATGGTAGGGGTATCCATTCTCCTGCAGGTAATCCTCGAGCACCGAAGAGTCGGTTGCACCTTCACATTTCAGGTTCGAAACGACGTGCAGCGCCATGATCTCGTACTGGTTTGGATAGAAACTTCTCCTGTCATGCAGTATCTTAAGAAGGGTGAGGCTGTCTTTTCCCCCTGACAGAGCTACGAGGATGCGGTCACCCTGCTCTATCAGGTTGTACTTTTTGATTGTCTTTCCCACCTTCTTGATGAGGTAGTACTCGAATGGGTCACTTTGCTTCATCTTTTTGTTCACCATGGGCTTCATGGCACACCCCTTTAATAACTCTTGGCCTCATTCCACAGGGCATCGAGCTCCTCCAGTGAGTACTCCTCGATAGGCCGTTCACCCTTTTCCTCGATTCGGTTCTCGATGTACCGAAACCGATGAGAGAACTTCTTCGTTGTTTGTCGAAGTGATTCTTCCGCATTTATATCGAGAAATCGAGCAACATTTACAAGCGAAAAGAGAATATCGCCAAACTCATCCTCGATCCCCGCCTGGTCTCCATCTTTAACCGCTTTCTCCAGCTCCCCGATCTCTTCACGCACCTTGTCAAATGTGCCCCCAATGCTCTCCCAATCAAAACCGACCCGCCGGACCTTCTCCTGAACTCTCTGGGCCTTGAGAAGCGCCGGCAATCCATCAGGCACCCCATCGAGGACGGAATCCTTCCCCTCTTCCTTCTTGATCTCCTCCCAGTTCCTCAAGACCTCCCGCGAATCTTCGACCTCTACATTTCCGAACACATGGGGATGGCGACGCTTGAGTTTCTCGACTATGGCAGCGGCTACATCATCCATGGTAAAGCGACTCTGCTCGGCAGCAATCTGAGCGTGAAACACAATCTGAAGGAGCACGTCACCAAGTTCCTCTCGAAGCTCATCGTCGTCTTTCCGGTCAATGGCATCGAGCACCTCATAGGTTTCTTCTATTATATAGGGCTTTAGACTCTCATGGGATTGCTCGCGGTCCCAGGGGCAGCCATCTTTCCTGCGAAGCCTTGCCATGACACCAACAAGCTCGTCAAATGCACTCAAAAGCAGCACCTCTCTTTCGGCGTGAATCGAAACCTTTTTTCAGATAAAAGTAATACCATTTACACCGACCACGGAAAATATTATTGTTTTTAAACACAACTCAACATATACTGGAATTAAAACCACAACAATCTGGTACAGGTTCCATGAAAAAGGTCATCCTCATACTCATCCTTCTCATTATTGCCGCCGGTGCCGTTCTCTATTTCGGATGGGTCAATATCAAGCCCGGTTTTTTCGGTGTAGCACATTCGACCATAACGGGAACTATAGAATACCCGCTTGAATCAGGAAAGATACACTGGTTCTGGCAGAAACTCATTCCAAATAGCTTCCATCTGTACATGGTGGAAAGGAAGCCCCTCGCCCTCTCTTTCGAATCAACCTACTCTCTTCCCGGCAGTGAGCAGCTTGAAGAATTCGGACGATTCGATCTCACCGTGCAGACAAACATCCAGTACAGCATCGAGTATGACGCAGCCCGAAAGCTCATCGACAGCGGTCGCTTTACTGAGTTCGATGACTACTTCGCCGGACTGGTATCCTCCCAGGTGGATGAAGCCGTCGCCGGGTTTATGCTCGAGAACATGATCCGATACACCCAGTATTACGAGGAGATCAGCTACGGCATGCTCAGTGTTCTGGAAGAGAACATTGAGAGAAGAATCAGGAATGCAGCACGAGCGTATGAGCTCGAGGATGCTTCCTGGAGCATCACCTATACAGAAGTCCCACAGATCGAACTGTACAACGATGCGCTCAACCGGTATTTCTCGCACCTGGAGAATGTCTTCCGCTTCAAGGAGGATGAACTCGACAGGGAGTCTGAGTACCTTGCCCGTATAAAGGAAAATGATCTGGAAATTGACCGCTGGGAGAAGTATGGCGAGCTCATTAAGAAATACCCCGAGCTGCTAAAATACTTCTACATAGAGAAGTTCAGCGGGCAGGTCGATGTTCTCGTGCTTCCTCAAAATGAGGCGACAGGCTTTCCGAAAATGCTCGAGCCCTGGGAGTTCCCGCCACGTGAACCTCCGCAAACCATGGAAAAACCGGCACCATCGGTGAAACAGGAGGAAGGAGTACCGGCACCCCTCGATACCGAAGAGAAAGCCGAAGAGCCGATTACTGCGGAGAGAGAGCTCTCCCAGGGGGACTCTGCTTCCGAAGACGGGAGCAAATGGTACGAAAAGCTCATGTTCTGGAAGTATATCGGCAAACAGGATGGTGAATGAAAATCTGCACATTGAACACAGGTTGACCGATGCCGCTTGAGTACCACAACCTTTACTCACTGAACAAGCTGCAGTATATAAAAGGAAAAAGGCCAAAGGTGGAGTGCATTTTCTGCGCTATTATCAACAGGGCTGAAGAGGTGGAGAAGCTCCTTGTCTTCGAGGGAAAACACTCGATCATCAGCGTAAATAAGTATCCCTACAACTCAGGCCATCTGCTCATCTGTCCGAAACGGCACATTATCGACTGCCGTGAACTGACGCAGGATGAAGAACTGGAGATACAGCTCTTGCTGCGCAAAAGCCTCGATGTCCTCGATGCACACTATTCGCCCAGCGGCTACAATGTGGGATACAATATGGGCGAATTTGCAGGTGCGAGCCTTCCCCATCTTCACATTCATGTCATCCCTCGATACCCCAACGAGCTCGGATTCATCGACATCGTGGGCGGTGCCAAGATCGTCATAGAAGATCCCGAACAAACCATGAAGAATCTGAGAAAGGCGTTTCAAAGCAGCTAGTATCAGGTTGACAGAGTCTTACCCGGAGTACTCACCACAGCGATCAGGCTTCCGCTCTTCAGCGAGATCGTTGCCTCATCCTCTGTAATGGTGTTCGACAGTCCTCTGCTCGATGGATGAAGTAATTCATCGTGAAGCGCATATTGAAATCCCCGCATATCCATTACGTGACAGGGCCCTTCCAGGGCGAGAAGAGAGCAGAGGAAACCTTTTCTATTGCGCAGAACGAGACGCTCATGCACTCCGTGAATCTCTACCCCCTCCTCGATGAATA
>JAGLSF010000010.1 GCA_023136305.1 Spirochaetota bacterium | reverse complement strand
ATGGGGTATGAAACAATTGTGAAGGAGGTGTTCCCTGATTGTATCTATCATCAATGTGTACTGCATGCAGGAAGGGATGCGAGGAGGATTGTACGGGTTTCGCTGCCCAATGATGGAGAAGAGGAGTGGAAAAAGAGACTAACAAAGCGCATAGGAACTCTGTTCCAGAGTAAGAAAATAAAGCAGGTGAAAAAGAGATATTTCAAGATAATGAAACTGAGAGATAGAGCACCGGCTGCGGTCTCGGGGGTTTTTGACATGCTGCAAAAGTACTACCCCAAACTATGTCAATCAGTATTAAGAAAAGATATTCCCAAGACGACGAATCCGGTAGAAAGAGCGATAGCGGAGTTTGAAGAACGATATCAATTGACCAAAGGCTTTACTTCATTCTATCATGCCCAGTTTTTCATCAAGGCGTATCAAATCTATCATCGATTGAGGAAGATAAGCTTTGGGCACTTTTGTGGTAAAAGCCGCTTGGAGCTCAAGGGAAACCCTCTGGGGAAATTAAGTTTCACAGATTATCTGACCCCTACCTTCTCCTGATTTTGTCAAGTCTCCAACCCCTAACATTTTTGCAAAGGTCTCCAGTCCCCACATGGTGTAATCCCGGAAATATTTCTTGACACTAATAATTTACATTGATATACTTTGTTTTTAATGAAGCTATCGTACGGACATCGGTGTCGATTGCCCGGACTTTTACCGCGAAGGGAGCTTTCTTCTCTATTGGGAAGAGAGCTTTTTTTTTACACTTCTGCCACAGCTCACCATAAAGCTTACCGTCTCACAGAAACAAGAGAAGAGGGAGGGGAATAATCTGATGACCACAGAAGCCACGTTTGTCGGTGTGAAACTGAAAAACAGGTCGGTACTCGCCTCGGGAGTCCTCGGTGTTTCGGCGGCCTCACTGGCCCGTGTGTACCGGGAGGGGGCAGGAATGGTTACCTCGAAGTCTGTGGGCCCGCGTAAACGAAAGGGCCACAACTCTCCTGTCATATTTGACTGGGGAGCCGGTCTGATAAATGCCGTGGGCCTGTCCAATCCGGGTATAGACGACTTCGTTGCACAATACGGCCGGGTGGCAACCGACTTTCCCGTTATCATATCCATATATGGTGAGCATGAGGAGGAGTTTCCCATCATCGCAGAGAAGCTGCAGGTGCTTCCCCATGACTTTGTCGAGCTCAACCTCTCCTGTCCCAATGTATCCGAGGAGTTCGGCACACCCTTCGCCCACTCAGAGGAGCAGACCGCCCATGTCACACGAATCGTCAAGGAGGTGACCGACAAGCCGGTCATCGTAAAGCTGAGCCCCAACGCACCGGACCTCGTCAGGGTCGCAAAGGCTGCAAAAGAGGCTGGGGCAGATGCACTGTGCGTCATCAATACCGTTGGACCGGGCATGATCATCAACACGAATACCGCAGCCCCGCTCCTCGGAAACCTGTGGGGCGGCATCTCGGGCACGGCAATTCTGCCGCTCACCGTGAAGTGCGTGTACGAGTTGTACCGCAATGTACAGATACCCATTATCGGTACCGGCGGTGTCACTGATGGGGACAGTGCATTGCAGGTGCTCATGGCTGGCGCTTCGCTGTACGGCGTCGGCAGTGCCGTGTATCAGAAGGGCCTGGGAATTTTCAGAGAAATAGATGCCGGCATCAGGCAGTTCCTCGGTGACAACCACATGCAGAACAGCTCAGAGATCATCGGACTTTCACATCGCAGCAAAACCTATGCATTTTACCGCACACAAAACCAGACACAGGCCCCTTGCAGCACCGGAACGCATAAAAGTGCCAGTTCACCCTTCACCGTGCTTCCTGTACATATGATAGAGAAGAACAGGGACGGCAGGATCCAAACCATTTTTTTCGAGGCAGCGTCCCTCTTCAGCAATAACCAGGCCGACAGCGGCTCCGCTTGGGCGACACGGAGCTCACAAAGACCCCTGCCGGGTCAGTTTTACATGCTCTGGATTCCAGGGGTGAATCAGAAGCCCTACTCCGTCTCCTATTACGATGGCAGGCTGATAGGCTTCACCTGCAAGCGGAGAGGATGCTTCTCTGAAAAGATCTTTCAGCTGAATCCGGGCGACCCTCTCGGACTGCTCGGACCTCTGGGGCAGGGCTTTGATCTCAGCCATGATAATTATCTCCTTGTGGGCGGGGGAATCGGCGCGGCACCTCTCCTCTTCTCGGCTATTGAGCTCCAGCGCATGGGGAAGAAGGTCTCCCTCCTCTTTGGGGCTGAGGGCAGGGAGTGGGTCGACTGGATCGACCCGATCCTCGCACGTGGTATACCCGATTACAGGGAAATGATCCAGTACTGCACTGAAGACGGATCTGTGGGGCTCAAGGGTATGATCACCGACCATCTCGAAGAGATCATTCGCCAGGCGAGGCCCGACTATGCACTTCTGTGCGGTCCGGAGCTGTTCACCAAGAAATCAATCCCCATTTTAAAAAAGCTGGAAATCGATGGCCAGGCAAGCATCGAACGTATGATGAAATGCGGTATCGGGATCTGCGGCAGCTGCTCGGTTGACCACACAGGTGACCGCGTCTGCGTGGAGGGGCCCATGTTTGACTTCCAGTATCTGCAGCGCATGAAGGAGTTTGGTTCCTATTTCATGGACGAGAGCGGCGCCGTGATCGACGGGGGTACTGCAGCAGTGGTCAATCATGTCGCAGACACCACCTGAGTGCCATCACCGGAAAAATCGCATATATTCTCACAATAGGGAATCATGCGCTTGATTATGCAGTTGACAGCCCCAGTACACCCGTTTATTCTAGTGGTACCGTACCATTGGTGAGAAAGATCCAAAGCACACTCAAACTCCTCCGAAAACACTGTACGATTACATGCTTCACTGAGAAAGGATGGTTTCCATGTCGGAGAAGCTCTATCATGTTCTGGGCAAAGATCTTCCAAGAAAAGACGGAGCTGCAAGGGTAACCGGTAAAGAGCTTTACCCTTCTGATGTGAGTATTCCTGGTATGCTGCACGGAAAGATACTCCGCAGTCCCCATCCCCATGCTGTGGTGAAGCGTATCGATTTCTCCAGGGCAGAAGAGATGGGTGTCCAGGTGTTGAGTTTTGACGATGTGCCTTCAGATTATTTTAACCTGCGACAGGTCTCGGTCCCCCGTTCGACCTACAAGGACTGGCAGGTGCTGAGCGATCATGTTCGTCAGGTGGGCGACCCCTTCAGCGCGGTTGCAGCAGAAACGGAGGAACTCGCCGAGCGGGCCGCAGAGGCTGTTGAGCTAGAATGGGAGATGTTGCCTGCCTATATGAGCGTGGAGGATGCAACTGCCGCACAAAACAATCAGATACATGAAAAGGTGTACGTAGAGGACAGGGAGATACCCATTGCACACAATACCGCCTGTACCCGGGAGGTTTCCGAGGGAGATGTTGATGAGGGTTTTCTCAAGGCGGATGTCATCGTCGAAAACCAGTTCTCCACACCCCGGGTCTATCACGCCCAGCTCGAACCCCGTTCATGCGTCTGCAGGCCGGAGCCGGACGGGGGAATCACGCTTTGGCCTTCCACACAGGCCCTGCACAACACGCGCATACTGATCGGCAACCTGTTCAATATTCCACTCAACAAGGTAAACGTCAAACGGGTAGCGGGCGGCGGCCATTTCGGCTCGGGAATACATACCAACCCGGTGATACTCATCACCGTGGCCCTTGCACTCAAGACAGGACGGCCGGTTCGTATCGTACAGAGCCGTGAGGAGGACATGTACGACCACTGCCGCTATCAGACCACATACTCACTGAAGATCGGTGCGCGAAAGGATGGTACGCTTGTTGCAGGTGAGATGCATGCAACCGTCGATATCGGCTGTCACCATATACAAGCCCTGGCATTTCTGGGTGTGCTTGCGGGCTGGTGGCACTCGCTCTACCGCATGGAGAGCATGCGGTACAGAGGGGTGGCGGTATACACGAACAAGGCCCCCACCTGTGCCATGCAGGGATACGGCGCGCCACAGGTCACCTTCGGTGTGGAAACGACCATGAACATGATTGCCGAGAAGCTCGGCATGGACCCGCTGGAGCTGCGCCTGCAAAACTATGTGGGTCTGGGAGAGATATTCTGGGGCCAGGGTCCCAGCATCAAATCACTGATACACTCCGACGGAGTAAAGGAACTTCTGCAGCGCGGTTCCGAACTCATAGGCTGGCAAAAGCGTCTCGTGCCTGGGAGTCAGAAGGGCCGGTTCCGCCGGGGCATAGGTATGGCGCGGGATACAAAGAAGATACTCCTCGAATACGCATCACGAATCCTCGATGCATCCGTTGACTCTCTCAAGACACGGCCCGATCCAGATAGTGGGCAGGGTGTCATCTATGTGGTGGGGATGCAGGAAAAGAAGATCACCATCCAAGAGGTAGCTACCACGGCCATGAACAAGGACTGGGGAACGGTCATATCTGCGCGAAGCGTCCGCAAGGTGAACTGCCCTCCCGCCTACACCGCATTCTTTGTGGAGGTCGAGGTGGACGTCGAGACTGGAACAGTACGCATACTCCGGGTGGCTGCGGGCTCCGACGCGGGTACGGTCATCAATCCTTCACTCGCAGAGGGACAGATTCACGGCGGCTTCTGCCGCGGTGCAGGCATGGCCCTCATGGAAGATACGGCTTATGACCCAGTGAGCGGACGGCTTACCAACAACGGTATGCTGACAGACTACAAGATGCTCGGTATTGCCGACATGCCCGAACCGGAGGATTTTCTGGTATTCTTCGCAAACACCTATGAGCCGACCGGTCCCATGGGGGCCAAGGGCATCGGTGAGGCGGCGCTCAACCCCGTCCCCGCTGCCGTTGCATTGGCTGTACATGATGCGACGGGTATATGGTTCACGAAACTGCCCATTCTTCCAGAGGACATCGTGAACGCATTCAGGAGGAAGGGATCAAAACCGGAAAAGGAAGCGGCCCATGTCTAGTACACGGCATATCACCATACCCTTCACCTATCACCGTCCGGAAACACTCGATGAAACCCTTAGGCTTCTCAGAGAGCAGGACAGGGCACAGGTGCTAGCCGGCGGCACAGATCTCCTGATACAGATGAGAACCGGCGAAACTCGTCCCGATGCCCTCGTCGAGATTCTCCACGTTGAGGAGCTCAACCAGATCGAGCATGACCGGGGTATGCGTATCGGTGCAGCAGTGCAGCTCTATCGTCTCGAGAATGACAAACAATTAGAGGGAAAATATCCTGCCCTTCGCAAGGCCATAAAGAGCATAGCCGGTGTGCAGATCCGGAATATGGCAACGTTAACGGGGAATCTCTGCAATGCCTCGCCCATCGCCGACACCGCAACTCCCCTCATGGTGCTTGGAGCGGAGCTCGAGATATCCTGGCTCGATGAGAAGAATAAAATCTGCTCACGAAAGGTGCAAATTGAGGATTTCTTCACCGGACCCGGCTCCTCTTTTATCAAGATCTGCCGGGTCAATATCATCAAAGCGGTTCGCTCCGCTGCGAAAACGATCTCACACAACAAACCCAGGAGTGGAACATGAGCTTTGCCGGAAGGGACATCATCACCACCGAAGACCTGACAAAAGAGGAGATTCTGCACATACTCGACGTGTCTGCGAGGATGGAGGAAATTGTAACAAAGGAGAAGATCTCAAACCTGCTCGCCGACAAGATGGTGGCCATCATCTTCCTCGAGTCGTCCACACGAACCATGCTCTCCTTTGTCAGCGCGGCGAACCGGCTCTCGGCAAAGGTGATCAGCGTAGCCGGAGCCAAGAGCTCTTCGGCGGCAAAGGGCGAATCCCTCTCCGACACGGCAAGAACCGTCGAGGGATACGTGGACTGTATCGTCATTCGCCAGCCCCAGATCGGCGGAGCCAAAATCGTAGCAGACGCGGTCGACGTTCCGGTGATCAACGCCGGCGATGGCTCGAGCCAACACCCCACCCAGGCGCTTCTCGACATGTACACGATTCAGAAGGAACTGGGAATGCTCGAGGGGCTTACCATCGCTATGGTGGGCGACCTCAAGTTCGGCCGTACCGTACACTCCCTCTCCTACGCGCTCTCGCACTTCAACCCCACCTACCTCTACTGCTCCCCCAAAGAGCTCAGCATGCCGGAGAAGATCGTATCGGACATGGAGGACCGGGGCATTGATTTCCAGATCTCGAACAACATGGAGGACGCACTGCAGGCGGACATCATCTACATGACCCGCATACAGCGCGAGCGCTTCGAGGACCCCGCAGAGTATGAGAAGCTCAAGGGAAGCTACGTGCTCACAAAAGATCTCCTGAAAAAGGCAAAGAAAGAGATACTTATCCTGCATCCCCTGCCGCGGGTGGACGAGATTGCACCCGAAGTGGACGAACTTCCCAACGCAGCCTACTTCAGACAGGCCCACAACGGTGTGTACCTGCGCATGGCCCTGCTGGCCCTGGTCCTCGATCGGGCGTGAGAAGGGGACTCTACAACAGCATCAACAGCCCCCATCCTATTCAACATGTACAGGGCAGTTGTAGGCTGGAAGTACCCTCATTGAAAAATCTGCGTTACCCCGGATACATGAAAGTTTGAACCTGCCTCTCTCATGAGGGGGATTGAGGTGGTGAATCCGTAATCTCCCGACACGCGGTATTCCACCGCTTGTTTCTCCCTGAGTATATCGTATGCTCCCTTGCCGATCTCAATGAGATTGAGAGTGAAGGGCAGCCGTATTACTCCCTCCTCGTGCTCGCCAATCTCCACAGCGTGCTGCAATCCGCCCTCGACCCAGGGGCTCCGGTTTATTTCCAAATCATAGGCGAGCGATGAGAGGTTGAGTGACAGTGCATTGGGATTGTCCAGATGCATCGATAACTCGAGCTCTGCCCTCGAAAATGTGAGGTTCGTGACTTTGAGCCCCCCGTAACGGATCTTCGGAAAGCGAAGGACAGGAACCTCCCCCTCCCTGCTCACAGGAATACGTATCCGTCCCAGAACGGGCAGGTCAAATGTAATTCCACAGGCGATCTGATAGGTCGACTCGTCCTTGTCGATCAAGCTCGAGAAACTGCTGAAGAGGTTACTATAGGTTACGTTGACCGGAAGCTCCACCATGCTCGATCCCCCTGCATCGATGTCGAGACGATCCTCGCTTACTCCACTGACAAAGGATGCCTCGTCGATCCTGAAGTCGTAGTCGAACCCCGCCATGTGCACACCGAAGGAGTTTGGATTCTCGATCTCCAGCACGAATAGCAGATCCGCATCCGCAAAGGTCAGCCCGGTAAGCTCTGCAGACGTGAAGGAAACCCTGGGTTTCTGCACCGCGTCCTTCATCACTGAGTCGAGGGCCGAACAGGAAAGAAACAGCGTGAGTGCAGCAGCTGAAAGCAGGGCGAGAAATACAGGAACGAACCGGGGGCGCATTACCGGCCCTCCATGAAACAGGATTGAAGCTTCGACATGGAATTGTATCGTTCTTTTTCCCATAACGCAAAGATTATCGGCTCACCGTCAAGTGCTTGACTGAACCCACCCGAGCAAATACAATGGGGACACAGACGGATTGTGCCTCATCCGACGACAAACAGGAGAGGGTTCGAAATATGATGGGACCAATGACCGGCGGTGAAGCTGAAGAGTGTATAAAACTGGCCGAGGAGGGCCTTGAGAAGGGTGTCGACCCGGTCGATGTCATCGAGAAGGGGCTTGCCAGGGGAATCATGCAGGTGGGAGACGATTTCGGGGCCGGAGTCGTCTTCCTGCCCGAACTCATCATGGCGGCCGACGTGATGAAGCAGGGGACCGAGATACTGGACAGGGAGATACAAACCGCCGGGACGGAACGTAAAATCTTCGGCAGAGTGGTCATCGGTACGGTCAAGGGCGATATACATGATATCGGCAAATCGGTCGTGGCTGCTATACTGCAGGCAAGCTGATACGCTGCCATACTGGATGGGCGGGACCGTGGGGAGTTGCCGTTCACGGCCCTGCCTTTTATTTTATGTGATACTGGTTGAGCTTGCATTAAACGTGATGGGCTGTGAAATGGATGGAATTGCTACATTGCTTAAAGCCTTGGAGGGTGTGCTCGAAGTTGAGGTTGTGTCAGATGAGTGCAGGCACTGCATCGAGGAGATCGAATTGCACTTCGAGAATACCGCCTTTCTTCCCATATCAAATCTGGGGATACGCTGCGTACTGGCCCGTGACGAGGTGTGGGTCATGCTCAAGGACAGGCAGTTTCGTCCACCCCCCCGGCCTACGGTCTATATGGTCGAAGAACTGAAAGAGGGTAATGCCCCTGAGGATCAGATGTTTACCGTCGAAGATAGAACCTTTCTCATTCTGGGTGAGGAAGTGCTGCCTGGAAGTACGAAAATCCCAGAGAATGCGAGACGAATCGGGGACGGATTCGTTTTTTTTCCCGAGAGAAGAAGCAGCCCCAAAACACCGTCCTATTTTCTGATACCGCCCATTGCCTTTCAGGAACTCGATGATGTGAACGGGGAGTTTCACATCACGCATGTGGTCTCTGTGAGTCCTTCAGCACTCGCCGATCAATATATCCGAACAGCACTCGGATTCCCGCCCGATGATACATGTGCCACCATACTGATCGGTTTCGATCACCTTTGAATGTCGGAAATTT
Source organism: Spirochaetota bacterium (assembly GCA_023136305.1). Lineage (GTDB taxonomy): Bacteria > Spirochaetota > B62-G9 > B62-G9 > DRHN01 > JAGLSF01. The sequence continues at coordinate 8,917 of JAGLSF010000010.1, read as the reverse complement.
CATGAAACCTGTTAGAGCTGCTTGAACGCGTCGTCGATCTTCTCAAGGCCCTCGTCGATATCGTTCTCGGCCATGGCGGCGGATATGAAGGTCTCCTCGTATAGCAAGGGAGCGGAGAAGTAGACCCCCTTGGTAACCAGGTACATCCACCACTTGTGCCATTTCTCCCTGTCCGTGCCCAGGGTCTCTCGGTAGTTACGAGGGATCTTGTCCTGGAAGAAAACCGTGAGCATTCCCCCGATGCCGGAGACAACGGCCCTGACCCCGTGTCTCTTGATCGAATCCTCCATGCCCTTTTTGAGACGCTGGCCCAGCGCATCGATGCGCTTGTATACGTTGTCAGTCATCACCCTGGTTAGGCGGGCATGACTCGCAGCAATGGAGACCGGGTTTCCGTTATAGGTACCGAAATGAATCATCTCCCCGGGTGGATAGATGAGTTCCCAGAACGCCTCGGTTGCGCCGAAGGCAGCCATGGGCATACCACCCCCCATGGCCTTTGAGAGGCAGACGATGTCGGGCGTCACTCCGGAAACCTCTGTTCCACCTTCCGGCGCTATACGTACACCCACCTTTACCTCATCGAAGATGAGCACCACGTTGTATGTGCGGGTGATCTCACGTACCTTTTCGAGATAGCCTGGATCAGGATGAATAACCCCCCCCGTTCGTCATACAGGGCTCGAGAATGAAGCAGGCTATCTCACCCTCGTGCTTTTTGAGCTGATACTCGAGGCTCTCGATATGGTTGAACTGCACCACATGGGTGTGCTCTGTCGTGCCCGGCTGAATACCCTCGCTCTCCACGATCGACGAGGGCATCCAGTCAGGCCCTGCAGGTACTGTTGACGGAACACCTGCACTCACGAGCAGTATATCATTGGCACCGTGATAGGCGCCTTCAACCTTGAGCACACCATACTTTTTGGTCGCTGCCCGTGCAAGGCGCACAGCGTACATGGTCGCCTCAACACCCGACTGGGTAAACCGAAGCATCTCGATCACCGGGTAGCGCCGCTGTATCTCCTCAGCCAGATCGGTGGCGCTTCCCACACCTCCTGGTATGATCGCCTGCGCACGTCGCGCCTCCTTTTCTGATGTCGGTGTCTTTGCAATATAGTCGTCATAAAAGCTCATCTGTTCTTTGAACCTCCAGTAATACTCATCTCGAAATTGTTAGAATGGAGCACATCAATGTATAGAGTTACCTGAAACATAGAGAGCAGGAGGGGCGAGTTCCCCTGGCACACCCGCGCAGTGTGGCTGTTTATAAACAATATTTACATCTTCCGCAATAAAATTCACCTTTAAGCGCATCAGAACCGCTGCATACACGCTCGCAAGGTACACCTATCCCTGCCAGTGTCCTGCACGGGTGGAAAGGAATTGTCCCCTGCCTTCGATGCCAAGATACTCATCGCCTTCAACGACCAGTTCTCCCCTCGAAATCACCATGCTGACGCGGCCCAGGAGTTCCGTCCCCTCGAAGAGGGAATAGGTTGCGTTTGTATGCTGATTCCCTGAAGTAACAGTCCATGAGCACGAAGGGTCAAATATGACCATGTCAGCATCCGCACCCGGATCCAGCCTCCCCTTTTGCGGCCAAATCCCCATGATCCGAGCTGTATTTTCGCTCATCAGCGCGGCGATTTCGTTCGGTGTGATGTATCCACCATTCACTCCATAGTGCCACACCACGGGAAGCATGGTCTCCACCTCAGGTGAGCCGTAGGGGGCCTCAAAAAAGTTATCCGTAGCCTTCTTGTCCTTGGGAGCGTGATCGCTTCCGATCGTATCGATCAACCCCTCCCGCACTGCCTGCCACAGGGCAAACCGGTCGTCCTCGGTTTTGATCGACGGCCCCACCTTGCCGAGCGGTCCCCGGTTCTTCAGCGCATCCCAGGTCAGTCCCAGGTACTGTGGGCAGGTCTCAGCATACACGTGAATGCCTCGGTCTTTCAGGAAGCGCATAACCGCAAGCCCTTCCGCTGAGGAGATGTGAGGGATGTACACCGGGCAGTGCATGAGCCTGCCGATATACACTGCCCTGAACACGCCCTCCGCTTCGGCGATATCCGGGCTCGTCTCTAGAAAACGCTCTGCGAAATCGGCCTTCTCCTCGAGCATGCGGTCCATGATATAGTCGATGGCAAGACCTGTCTCCGCATGAACTGCCACCATGCCTCCCTGCCTGCCCACGATGTCCATACACTTTGCCATGGCGTAGTCATCGGTCATCCAGCCGAGCTTTGCGTAAGCCATGAATACCTTGAAGGATGTCACACCGAGCCCGAATGCCTCTGGGATCTCATCTGCCTGTTTACTGGTTTCGAAGAGCCCACCGTGAAGCGCAAAGTCTATGCAGGATACCCGCATGCCGTCCTGTATCCACTCCTGAATGATTTGCACGAGGCTCTGACCGGGTTTGGCGTAGGCATAGTGAATCACCGTGGTTACTCCCCCGCAGACCGCGGTTCTGGCAAGGCCGTCCAGGTCGTCCAGGTAGACCGGATGGGTGTGAGGGTCAATGATACCTGGAAGCACGTAGCAGCCCTCAGCGTCTATCTCCCTCTTTCCCTTCAATGAAGTGTCAGAGGAGACCCTGTCGATGACCGTGCCTTGTATCCCTATCTCGGCGCGTATGGTCTTTTCCGGGTACACAATGAGGCCGCCATGAATCACCACATCATACTGCATCTGTATTCCCCCTTACATGATGCTGAATGGTACGATTATACGGTATGCCTCTTCTATTTGCATGTCTTTCCTCACCCTAACCTTTTTTCTCACAGAGAAAGGTGCATCATTTATTGATGCATCACTGATTCACATTGACGGATGGACGTATAGTATCTATTGTAATGGGGATGAGGAGGTGCGCATTGGTACGAGCCAAAGGGCAGTCCATACCGTGGCACGAAAAGCTCACGGTACGACGGGTTCTGCAGGAAATCGGGTACGACATACCGGGGATATTCGTTTCCGTCAATGGCCGGAAAGTGAGAAAAGACGATTGGGACAGCTCTCCTGTTCCTGATGGGGCAACACTGGACGTACACCGTATTGCAGCAGGCGGCTGACCCTCCACTGACACTCTCAACCATGAAGGATTATGCCATACGGGGTGTTCCTCCCCTTCTTCAGGTTTACATTCATTAACCCTTCTTCAGCGTTGTACGCATGTGCTCGCCGCTCCCGCCTGACTTGAGTTTCAGTATCTCCGCAAGTATGCTTATACCGATCTCCTCGGGCGAGCTGTCTCCCAGCTCGAGACCCACGGGCGAATAGATGCGGTCATCCTCTACATTCACGCCCTTCTGTACGAGAGAATCGAGAAGGGTTTCAACCTTTCTCCTGCTGCCAATCATGCCGATGTATCGAGCATTGGTTTTCAATGCCCCTTCAAGGCAGTTCCCGTCGAACCGATGACCATAGGTTACGATGACAAGGTAGCTCTTCTCATCGATGGGAAGCTTCGAAAAGCTCTCTTCGAACTCGGCATGTTCCACTCCTGCTGCGCCGGGAAAGAATTCCTCCCTGGCGTAGGCCTCCCTGTTGTCAATAACCCAGTATGCAATACCCACCACACGGGCCAGTTCGGCGAGCTTCTTTCCAACATGCCCGGCGCCGAATATGAAGAGCTTCATATCGATCTGAAAGGATTCGATGAGCACCTGCACGCGACCTCCGCATATCATACCCGTTGGAACACCCTCCTGGCCCTTACCCAGATCGTATTCAATGGACTCACTTCCTCCCTCACGCAGGAGCCGCAGGGCATCCTCGGTCACCTTCTTTTCAAGCGCACCGCCGCCCACCGTTCCTTCCGTGGTCTCATCGGGATGCACGATCATCCGCGCGCCCGTGCTCCGCGGCGTGGAGTCCTCGGCATACACAACAGTGGCAAGGGCAAAGGGTGCACCGCTTTTCTTCAGATCTGCTATACGGGAGAAGAGATCATTACTGTTTTCTGATATCATGGCAGCTCTCCTATGAGTCTCCTGTAGTCATCCGGTGTATCTATATCATGGACCACACCGGGGTCCTGAACGGGAACGAACAACACGGACTCCATTTCCCGGTAAATCAGGTCGCGCGCGCCGCCCTGCAGTTCATCGTGCAACAGTGCCCCATACAGCCGTGCAGGGAATATGGCAGGATGCCCTTTTCGTCCCTCATAACGGGGGATCACGATGCTGTCCCGGTCCTCCATCCACCGCTCGATCAGCACCCTGTAGGTAGAGAGGCTCACCAGGGGGTGGTCCACGGGCGTGAAGAGCATTCCCTCACTATGGGGCGACAGGGCTCTCACCGCAGTTTGCAGTGAGCTGAGCTGTCCGCTTCTCCAGACGTCATTGACCACAAATCGCGCTTCAGGAAGCTGCACAGCGGCTGTTATGAGTTCATGCTCGTATCCGACCACGACCAGGAATTCATCGGCACCTGACCGTATCATGGTATGCACGATCCCTTCAAGAAAGGTGACGCCCTGCAGGGGCAGCAGTGGTTTGAGGTATGGGCCCATCCTCCTCGCCTCGCCTGCTGCAAGCACAACGGCAGACAGCAACCCGCTCCCCTCCTCCATTGTAAGATGTTTTACTTAAAACCCTGGATAAATCCCTCTCAGAACTACAGCGTCACCCGCTTGCCGCGTACCTCAGAAACTGTTATATCAGAACCATAGGTGGCGCTGAGGAGGTTTTCCTGCATCACCTCATCAACTGTACCGGAGCTGAGAATGCTCCCATCACGCATGAGCACAACCCTGTTGGCACATGCGGATGCCACCTCCGGCTCATGGGTTGTGAACAGCAGGGTGACTCCCTCCGCCGCCTGATCTCTCACTATATCTACTAGCATCCTTTTGTTGCGCAAGTCAAGATGGGAAGTGGGCTCATCGAGCAGGATAATGCGTGGCTGCTGGGCCAGGGCCCGCGCAATCATGAGGAGCTGACGCTCGCCGCCGCTGAACCTGGTGATGGGTCTCCTGTCACCGGGATCGAGGCCCACACTCACGAGGGCGTGTGACGCGATGAGAATGTCCTTCTCGCCTGGCGACTCGAGCGGCCTCAAATAGGGGACCCTGCCCAGAAGCACATACTCGAGCATGGAGTATTCGAAGGGAATGTGCTCCCGCTGCGGTACCAGGCTCATCCACTGCCCCCGTTCCCGCTGACTGTATTCCCCGAGCGGCCTGCCGTCAAGCATAAGCTTTCCCTGATCAGGGTGAAGCCAACCCAGCATGAGATAGAGGAGTGTGGTCTTGCCCACGCCGTTGGGCCCCAATACAGCGGTCACCTGACCCTGCTCCAGGTCAAACGATAGGTTCCGGAGCACAGGCGCTCCATGCGTCCCGTATCTGAAGCTCAACTCTTGAAGGGCCATGAGAGGCTTTTTCATTGAAGAATTATCCTCCAGAAACCTGTGGGATTTTCATGACATGTGCATCCTTCCTATATACGTATCCTCTTCCGCATGCTCATGAGCAGCAGGAAAAAAGCGGCGCCGAGCAGCACCGCCCGCTCCCGTCCGGGCGACACACCAAGGGAGTGGACGACCTCATCGCTCAGGGTGAGAATGTTGAGCCGCCAGCGCAGGCTGCAGAGGATAGCCAGTGAGGGTATGACAACGGGAAGTATGCTGTAGAAATGCAGCCAGGTAACGTTCCACAGACCACCGAGCAGCCAAAAGGTGAGTTCTGGCAGCTCGTGCAGGGGATCGGCGACATATTTGAGCACACCGACCCCAGCCGTGAACAGTGCAGATACGGATATACCTGCCAGTATGAGACGGAGTATCCAGCCCCCGAAGCGTATACGATGCGCAAGTACATAGGTGAACAGAAGACCGCAAAAGGCACACACCGCAGCCATAGCCTGCACCACCCAGGCTGCGTTGCCCAGGTAGAGCACTGCAAGACCCGCACCGAATGCCGCGCCCTGAGAGACCCCCAGAAATCCGGGTTCCACCAGGGGATTTGCAAAGAGCATCTGAAACACCTGCCCCGCCGCTCCCAGGGACATGCCGAGCAGAAGTGAAACCAGGATCCGGGGCATTCGAAGGTTCACTATGATATTACGTGCAAGTGTGTCCTCAGTAAACGCAAAAGGAGAGACAAATCCAGCAGAGGGATACCGTCCGAGAAACAGGGAGAGCACGCACACCGCCACGAGACCCAGTATTATGAGGACCAATATTTGACCCGAAGCCGCAGGCGTCCTGCCGGAATACCGGAGCATGGGAGATCCCTTTCTCGTCAGGGGAGGTCACCACCGAGCATGACCTGGATGTACCGATTATAGCTATCATCATCGAGGAAGTACATCTCCCTGAAGAAGGTCCGCGTCTACGAAATCATGTCCACATCACTGAACTTCTCAGGGTACAGCCTGGAGGCGAGCCAGGTCAGCCCCAGTATCCACCGCGGATCGGGCAGGTCCCAGTTGTAGTAGTCGGTGGGGAATGCATGAATCCGATCCTCACGAACAGCACGGAGAGAAGTCCAGAGCGTGTCCGCGAGAAGCCTGTCCTTGACCTCGTCGATATCGGTGAAGTATGAGGTAACGAAGATGTGATCCACATCCCAGGCCGCGATCTGCTCAAAGCTCACCCTAGTCCACCCCTGACCTGTCTTTATGTCCTTCCAGACCGGAATTCCCCCCCCAATTTCCACCAGAATAGTCTGCATCCAGTCGGCAGGCGGTATGTTGAAGGCCCTGCTCCCACCCCGTTCACTGTAGTAGAGGAAGAGGACACGGGGTCTTTCCTGCTCCGCAATGCTTTTACCCCGTTCCTCAACTCGCCGGACACGGCCGCGGTAAAAGGCGATGATCTCCTCCGATCTCTCATCGTTTTCCAGAAGGTGGCCCAGGGCTCTGATATCACGCTCGTACTGATCGGGGGTCTCGAAATCCAGGTACAGGACCGGTATGCCGAGTAATTCGAGGCTGCTGCCGAGCTTCCTCTGCATATAGCTCTTCATCAGTACCACGTCGGGCCGGAGGGACGCTATCCGCTCAGCCCCCACATCAATAGGAAGCACGGTTTTTGTCTCATAAGAGGGGTCCACCACTGAGAGGAAGTTCTCCTTTCCCAGGGTGATCTTCTCAAAGGCGATCACCCGCGAGGGAGCCTCGGGGAAGAGGTACAGCGCATCGGCAACCATGAGCAGACCCCTTCCTGCCACAACGATGCGCTGCGGTGTGCGCTCAAAGGAGACCTCTCTGCCAAGGGCATCGGTAACTTCCATACCGCACAGAGAGCTTACCATGCCTGGCAGCAGGAAAAGTACAAGGACCATAACCCTGTACACTCTCCGTATATTCTTCATGTATGCACCCTTTTTCTCTATGTGTACTCACAATATCCTCACTGCTTTACATGCGTCAAGGTAAATACACGGAGATTTCCTCGAATATTAGAATCGAATTTTCCATACCGAACATGAGCTTACACCCTGTTTGAGTCGCGGGTCATTCCCCCATTTATCTCATAAGTAGATGAACCATGAACCGATACTCATTTACCTCACAAGCTACATAGAATATACTGGAGAAGTTGTCTACCTTCACAGCAGGAGCCATGTCAGGGATGCACTCGAACAATATAATCGTTCAGGGTGATCGTTACACCGGCAAAACATACCTTATACGCAGAATCATCGAACGCTTCGGCAACAGCATGCGACTGGCGGGATTCTTCAGCTGGAAGAGTGCTGACCACACCGTTCGGTTCAGGGCCTGGGACAATTTCGAACTCATGGAACATGGCCCCACTGAGATACTCTACCGCGAGGATGACCAGATCATCAGGCAGCAGGTTTTCGAAGAGCTTGGCGTCCGGTCAATAGAACATGCTATGGAGCGCTCAGAGCTCATGGTGTTCGATGAGCTGGGACGTTTCGAGGCCTCCTGCGAGGGGTTTAAAGAGGCAATTCGAAAAGCGCTTGCCCATGAAACTCCTGTGATTGCCGCACTGAAGAGTGAAACAAACCCATTCCTCGATTTCCTCAGGGAGCGAGAAGATGTTTCACTTTTTACCATCACCCTATCGACAAGGGAGGAGGTGTTCGGGAAGGCGGCGGACAGGCTTGACGAAATCCTTCAGGTTCGGTAGATATTTGCTTCCTTTCCCCACAATGTACTGTCACTTCTTCTTCTTGAGGGGTGTCAGGTGAACGGTAACGGGGTTCTCCTGCAGATGCCGCACAAAGATGTGGCCGCTCACTTTTGCAGTGATCCCCTCAACCGCTGCCTGAGCCGCCGAGGTCGTAGTGGTATAGGGAACGTTGTGTATGATTGCGCCCTGCCGTATCTTGTAATCGTCTTTCTGTGAATCCTTTCCGAAGGGTGTATTGATGAGCAGGTCAACCTTTGTATTCTCAAGATAATCGAGTACGTTGGGATGTCCCTCGTAAAGCTTCTGTATCACATCGGCCCAGACCCCATTGTCCCACAAAAAGGAAGCGGTACCCTGCGTTGCGGCAAGCTTGAGACCAAGCTCGCTCAGCCCCCTGGCCACGGGCAGGATGGTGGATTTGTCATTGTCATGTACGCTTATGAATACAGTACCCTTCTGCGGGAGCGGCATATCGGCAGCGAGCTCCGCCTTGTAGAAGGCCTCACCGAAGGAGGCGCCTATACCCATGACCTCACCTGTTGAACGCATCTCGGGTCCGAGCAGAGGGTCCGCATCGGGAAAACGATTGAAGGGCATGACGGGCACCTTCACCGATACATACTGCACCTCCAGGTCTTCGGTCAAACCGAGATCCTCCAACGTGATGCCCATCATGACCGCAGTGGCGATCCGGGCAAGAGGCACCGACGTGGCCTTTGCGACAAAGGGGACGGTTCGGGAAGCCCGCGGGTTAACCTCGAGGATATAGACCTGGTCTTGTTTTACGGCGAACTGTATG
>JAGLSF010000001.1 GCA_023136305.1 Spirochaetota bacterium | reverse complement strand
CCGAGATGGTTGAATCTGACCCGTTTTATAAAGGTGAGCAATTCTTCGAACTCGTCTTTCCCTTCTCCCGGAAACCCTGTAATAAGGGTAGTCCGTAAAACGGCATGGGGTATTCGGCTCCTGATTTCATCTATTATTTTTTCATAATATAGAGAGCTACCTTCTCTGGTCATATTTTTTAGAACTTTCCCAGCTGCATGCTGTACAGGTATGTCAAAATAGGGAACAACACGGCTGTTTTCGAACAGGTCGAGGATTCTCAATAAACCCTTTGCCGGCCTCAGATAGAGGAGACGAATAAAGGGTATCTTGGTTTCCTCCAACAGGTGCTCAATCAGGAACCGCAACCCCTTATTCTCACCAAGGTCAGTTCCGTAACCCAGGGTATCCTGGGAGGTAAGGATAAGCTCGCCAATTCCCAGGCTTTCCAACTGTTTTGCTTCCAGTATTATCTCATCCGCGCTTCTGCTCCGTAAGCCTCCCTTGATACGGGGTATGAGGCAGAAACTGCATCCCCTGCTGCATCCGTCCGATATTTTCAGATAGGTATATCCCCTGTTGGATAGAAACTGTGTCCTCATGACCGTGTTTGAAAAGTGTTCCGGAATCACTCTTGTCGAAGGATAGTCCCGTTGATCGGGGGGGGAGTCTATTGCATCAATGACGGCCACAAGGTCTCCTGAACCGGCAATTATGTCCGCTTCAGGTATCTTTTGCTCGATTTCATCTGCGAAGAGCTGTGGGAAGCATCCAGTGACAATGAGAGCCGCACCCTCGTGAATACGCCCGGATAGACCCAGAATAGTGTCGATGGCCTCCTGTTTTGCCTCGTCAATGAAGGCGCAGGTATTGACGATTATACGCTCTGCATCTTCGGGCTCATCGACCCGCCTGAATCCCCTTTCACTGAGCATGCTCATGAGAACCTCAGAATCGGCTGTGTTCTTATTGCAACCCAATGAATGGATGTAGTAGGTTTTTCGGATATGGTTCACTGAATAACTCCGAGGATTGTGGTTGATTGGATGTACTGGTGTGTTGGTCTGCAAAGAAAAAGATATTCGGGCTGGCCAGACTCGAACTGGCGACCCCATGTCCCCCAGACATGTACGCTAACCAACTGCGCTACAGCCCGAATACATAGATAATACGTATTTCACCGGATTTCGTCAAGCTTCCCCTGCCCCTCTTTCGCTGCTGTAAAAGCTTTTTGCTTCGATATGAGGCCTGGAAAGGCCCTCACACATGCCCTATCCAAACGTTTTGTAAGCTGTGCACTGGTCATGTTGTCGATTGCAAACACATCTTTCCACACATCCTGGTTTTCCATACACAGGTACACCCGTTCCTCGGGTATGTACTGTTTCAAATAACCAAGCACTGTCCTGTACAGTCTTGTTCGAAGCGGTCTGAAATAGCGCATTTTCCCGTCCTGTCCACGAATGAAATCACCATGCAGGTACACATCACTGCGCTGCATGAGCGAATCCTGCATGTCCGGTGAAAAACGAAGGCTCCCCATACTCACATACACAACGTTTTGCGGGTCAATTCTGTGAAAGAGTGCTTCAATAGTTTTTTTATAGCCTTCCTCCCATCCATCATAGAATACAATGGGATCAAAATGGAATGCCAGTTTATACCCGCATGTTTCAACCCTGTGGGCTGCACTGATTCGCTCCTCGATACGCGGAGCCCCACGCTCCTCTCGGGAGGCTATGTAATCGCTGTTGAGAGACCAGGACATGATAATGCGGTCATACCAGTCCATATTGATGAGCGTACCGATATTGACCGTTTTTGTCTTGATCTCCAGCACTGCATTGGATGAGCTGGCGATCAGGGGCAATATGCGCCCGTACACATGATAGTAGTCATCATGGAGAAGACTGTCGGTAAACTCCCCTGTTCCAAAACGTAGGATCCCCTTACTGTTTGCTACTGTTTTCTTGAGCTCCCCTATGAGCTGTTCCACATTGCTGAATAGTACCGGTGTATCGGAATCGAAATAATGGTCAAGGATGCAGTAGGTACAGCCTATGGTACAACCCTGTGCAAAATTAATGATCCTATAGCCGCAACACACATAGCGTGGGGTCCCAGGGCAGGGTTTTATGAAACGGCCCCTGTTTTCTTCATACCGGTACGTCGCCGGTTTATTCTTTAATGTTGACATCATATACTGATATAAACTACTTTATCTTGACAATTTCGCATATGAAAAAAACGAACCCCCCATTATTCGGTACGGGAATCTGCAATAGTACCCATTCAAAGAGGACAATCGTCTCCCTCATAAACGGTCTTAAATCTCACATTCCTGCCTCCATCCATGTGGTCAGCGGTGATCAGGTCAGTCTTGACAGCTTCACCGGTATCGTTACTGAGAAAGGCTGCATATACCTGGGGGGGGCTGCGGTCAGCGGAGCATCTCTGTACGATGTATACAGGGATTATAGAGCCGCGTCCTTCAAGAATAGTGAGACAGAAAAGTTTCTTCGAACTGTTATTGCGTTAATCGATGCGTCAATAAAATATAGGGATGTGTCAGGCGGATTCCCAATCCTTCTCCTGAACAGCGTGTATGTGACAGAAGATCATTCGAAAATCACCTATCTGCCCTTTTCACTGATTGACTATCTCAACACCTTTTACGATGACGTTACAAGACAGATCCTCTACTACCCTGCCATGATCGACCAAGCATCTGGGGAAAAATCTGAAAAGCACAGTACAGGACGCGGGAAGATGGAGAAGCTGGTTGACGAGCATCTCTGCTCACAGATTCTGGCTCGGCTCATGTACCTCTTCTTTACCAGGAACAGGAGATTAGACGGTACAGGAATGGAGCAGAGTGCCTATGACAGCAGGGTGTATTACCTGAAAACCGAAATAGAGGATATTCCAAAAGCCCTCGCTGATACACTCTGGGACATAATGCACGGTAAGCAAATACAGCTTGCATTACTCAGAGAAACCATTGCCTCCTCTGCAACAAAAAAAACTGAGCTTGAGAGGGCCGAAAAAATCCCCTTCTCGAGGAGGAGGAATGTCGTTTCTTTCAGAGCGGGAATGGCCGGTTTCTTCACCAGACGATGGAAGGTGCTGCTCGTTATATTGATACTCTTTGGGGTTGCTCTCTATCTGCTTTCCGATGTAATGAGATCAATCAGGAGGGAAGACTACACCGCCGGTCTTGCACCAAGGCAGGTAGTGGAACTGTATTTCACTGCAATCAATACCCTTGACCTCAACGTTTTGGATGCAATCTATTACAAGAGAGAGGGAAAGCAGGTAAAAAACGAGCTGAGCACTGTTTTTGTAATGCTCAAGATGGAGAGTGCATTCGGCAAAGCACTGGTACATCCGGACGAATTGACGGAGGGTGAGTTTGATCCACAACTGCACACGGTGTTCGGTATCAGGGACCTGGAACTTGGATTGATACAGGACGATGCTGTACCGGTGTTCAGAGCACGATATGTGAGGGTCATCAGTTCCGGAGAGGGCCTGCATGAAACAGTGATTGAGGAAACGATACAATTGCAATACATAGACGACCACTGGTATATTACAGAGAGCGAACGATCGATACTGTCAGAGGGTTTACGCATGCGAGAAGACCAATGAAAAGGTGGGCATACATAGGGTTTACACTGCTCCTGCTGATTGCCTTTTCCTGTACGACACTGTACGCCATGGGCCGGAGAAGGAGGAAAGGCACGCGATTAACCTTCTGGCACAGCATGAGTATTTATCAGGGGGATGCTCTTGAAAGGCTCGTCACTGAGTACAACGACAGTCAGGACAACGTGAATGTGGACCTGGTCTTCCAGGGCCTGTACGGCGAGATGAAGACGAAACTCATCCAGGCTGTTCAATCGGGAAATGAGCCCGATATTGCACAGGTTGCCATAGAGTATCTCGACATTTACATCCAGGGCGGCAATATTGAGCCCATAACGGAGCGTATTTCCGAGGAGGATCGGAGTGATATACTGAGTCAGTTCTGGAGTGGCGTGACCAGGGGCAGGGAGGTGTACGCTTTTCCCTTCAATCTGAGTGTACAGGTCCTCTACTATAACAAAGATGCATTTCGGGAAATCGGCTTAGACCCTGACAAACCACCGAAGACATGGGATGACGTCATCACCTATGGTATACAGCTCACAAAGGACTTTGACAATAACGGTGTTGTAGATCAGTGGGGGGTCCTGATTTCACTGGAGGGTGTTTTTGGATTTACTCCCCTGATCAGGCAGATGGGAGGGGAATTTCTCAACCAGGACCGAACGAAGGCCCTGTTCAACAGTGAAGCTGGCGTGAAAGTCATGGAACTGGTGCAGGACCTTGCCCACACACACCGTATAATGCCTTCGAACTGGACTCTTTTTGAGGGAGCATCGGCATTTCTCGAGGGAAAAATCGTGATGGGCCCCATTACCTGTGCAGGTATTAAGTTTGCCGAAGAGAATCTTCCGTGGGATATGGGTATTGCCCCCCTGCCCTATATAGAAAATAAATCGGTACTTCTCGGAGGAGCGGGGCTCGTAATCTTTTCCCGTTCATCGAGACGGCAGAAAGCCGCCTTTGATTTCATCTCCTGGCTTACGCAGAAGGAAAACTGTATTCGCTGGCATAAAGCGACTGGATATCTGCCATTGAGGAAATCGGCGATAGAGAGTTATGAACTGCAGGGATTTCATCGGCTCAATCCCAATTACCGGGTTCCTGTTGACCAGCTCCCCTATGCAAGGCCTCCCGACTTCACACCCTATCTTCCTCAGATTGACCAGATCATTCGGTATGCGATAGAGGACATAATGATCAACAAAAAAGATCCACAGATCATTCTTGACCTTGCAGCAGAGAAGACAAATGAAATCCTAAACAGAGAGGAGGAAAGATGAGAGGGACACATGCTGCTGTTACTCTATTCCTGCTTCTTTCGCTCCTGACACCGGCCATTGCTGATGATGCAATTCATCTTGATCGCATAGATATAGAGGGCAACAGTGTAACCAGGGAGGATCTGATCAGGTCCCTGCTCACGCTGCAGGAAGGACAGGTATATGATCTTGACAGGGTGATCGACGAGATCAACACAAGCAGGCAGAATCTTGAAAAAACTGGTCTGTTCGTGAGTGTATTCTTCAATGATGAACTCGATGACGAAAACAACCTGGTTTTAACCGTACAGGTAAGGGAAAAAAACTATCTTCATTTCGGCCTGGCGGGCTATCTTGGCTACGAGGACAAGAAGTTTTATTCTGCAACATCACTCTATCTGGATTACACCAATGTGCATGGCAACGGCTCGCTCTTCTACCTCGAGGTCCCTTTTTATCGGGACTATGGTGTGATTTCTCGTTATATCGGGAACCCGGGGAGGCTTCAGTATAAGGTAGGACTCGATGTTCGGTACGACTACTTTTACGATCAGAACGTTCAGAAACTGATCGCCGGCTTAGGGTACAACTTCAGTGAGCGTTTCCTGCTTGGCGCAGATATACATAGCAGCCGTGAATCGCCCCGACAGAGCTCGGATTCCACTCTTTCATTCGTCTTTTTCCCCTACCTCCGATGGGGCCCCTACAGGAGATACACAGCAAAACAGAAGAAGTGGCATAACCTCTTTCTCACACCCTATGTAGGGATCAACGTACCGAGTGAATCCGACTCAGACAATACGGAGTTTTTCGGTATCGACAGCAGGCTGAGCTTCAACTGGGATATACTCCTGCAGATTGTCTATTCTCTGAATATCTACGCTTCCTATCAGGAGGGTACGGTTCCGAATGAATATAAAGTGGAGTCGAATATAAGGGGCACCTATTACGATGCACACACGGGAAATTATCGTCTGACCTTTATCAATAATTTCGATTTTCCATGGCCGACCTATAACCGTATACATCTCGTCCCATTCATCGACTACGGAATGGTTGGCGATGATGAGGTAGAGTTTCTTCTCGGCGGCGGTATAGGTCTCCACTGGTACACAAAGTATCAGGACCCATTTGTTTTTGAGGTTGCGTACGGATCAGGGCTGATGATTAACCTGAGTAAAAACTTTTAACAGATTATGAGAGACACAAAGCGGGCAATCCTCTTTATTCTCCCCACCTATCTGGTAATCACCATCTTTATTATCCTTCCCATTTTCTTTGCACTCTACATAAGCTTCAACAAGTGGAACCTTCTGGCTCCAATGAAATTCATCGGTCTGAGCAATTACGGTAAGCTTTTTCGCTCAGAGGAGTTCTGGAAGGCACTCATAAATACCGTGTACTACACGTTTATTACGGTACCGCTCTGTGTTATTTTTGCCCTTGTGATCGCGTTGCTATTGAATACGAGAATAAAAGGCATAGCCTTCTACAGGGTCGCCTATTTCATGCCTGTTATGACATCCTTTGTTGCAAGTGCATTCATCTGGCAGTGGATTTTCCAGTCTCAGAACGGTATCCTGAACTTTGTGTTCGGTCTCATCGGTCTGAAACCTCTCTCATGGCTCAACGAGCCTAAAGGAGTCTTTACCGTTCTGTTTGAGTCCTTTGGGGTACATATCCCCCGCTGGCTCGGCGGTCCCAGCGTGACGCTTGTTGCCATCGGCATCATGAGTATATGGAAAAACGTAGGATACTACATGATTATCTTTCTCGCCGGGCTACAGAATATTCCACGAAGCTATTATGAAGCAGCAGAGATGGACGGTGCTGGTCCTGTACGACGCTTTTTTTCCATAACCCTGCCGATTCTGAGCCCCACTACATTCTTTGTGCTCATCATGGCAGTCATCGTATCATTTCAGGTGTTCGAACAGGTGGCTGTCACCACACAGGGAGGGCCTCTCAACTCCTCACTGGTTCTCGTCTATTTCGTGTATCAGAAGGCATTCAAATTTCTTGAAGTGGGATACGCCTCTTCTGCTGCCTATATACTGTTTGCAATTGTACTGTTTCTCACCTATCTTCAGGTGAAAGTCATCGGAAAACGGGTGCACTATTGAGAAGACGGAAGATCTCAAGACACATCAAGCACGGTATTCTGCATGTCCTGCTGATTGCCGGTGCGATACTCATGATCTTCCCATTTCTGTGGGGTTTCTCCACATCCTTCAAGGAGATGCGTGAGGTTCTCTCGAATCCCTACAACCTGATCCCGAAGCGTTTTACGCTTATCAATTATCAGAACGTATTCACCTCTATCCCTATAGGACGATTTTTTCTCAACAGCGTTATCGTATCCCTGAGTATTACGCTGAGTCAGCTTTTTACCTGTTCACTTTCGGCCTACGCCTTTGCACGGCTTCGTTTTCCCTTCCGGAACGGATTGTTCTACATACTACTAGCGACTATGATGATACCGCAACACGTTATCATGGTTCCTGTATACATCATTCTCAATTTTTTCAGACTTATAGATACCTATGCTGCAATGATACTGCCCTTTGTATCGAGCGCCTTTGGTACCTTTCTGCTGCGTCAGTTCTTTATGACTGTACCAAAAGAACTGGAAGAAGCCGCATTTCTCGACGGTTGTAGCCATCTTGGCTTCCTTATCAGAATTCTGATACCACTTTCGCGTCCCATTCTTGCCACTCTTGCCATATTCACCTTCATGTGGAGCTGGAACAACTATCTCTGGCCCCTTATAGTCACGAACCGCATCGAGATCCGTACACTGCAGTACGGGCTTGCCATGTTCAAGGAGGAAGGGGGTATTAATTGGGGTCAGCTCATGGCAGGCACCACCATTGCCACCATTCCCATACTTATCATTTTCCTCATTGCCCAGAAGCAGTTTATTGAGGGTATAACACTCACCGGCCTGAAGGAATAAAAGAAATACAAATTACTCCATGTACCTGCCGATAATGTAACTGCGCGGCGTACAATCCCATTTCCACTCAGTCATTTCATGCAGGAGTATCATACTGTATGGTCACATAGGAGCACATACTCATGGATTATAAACATTTTTTTCGCTCTTTAAAGCGGATATACATTGCCTTACCCGTATTCATCCTGCTTCCCATTATTCTGGCTGCTGAAACCGGTTTTGCGCAGGAGTTATTCCGGTTCAGATACAGAACGGGACAGACCTTTCATATCGAAGGGTTAGTCAACGAAGAGATCTATCTCAACGACACACTCCAGCAGCGGGTCAGGATCAAGAATATAGGTGATTTGACTGTGACGCGGGTGGAGGATAAACGAGCGCTACATGAAGGCTCCTTTCTCTACTATCAGAGCAGTGGAGCCATGGATGACTTCGTTTTCGAGAATGAGTATCCCACGAGGTTCTACCGGGATATATACGGCTATTATGAAATTGAAGACCGCTACTTCATGCCCGTGGTGCGGGGCGTTCCCACCTTTCCGAAGGAACCGCTCACTATCGGAGACCAGTGGCAATCCAAGGCATATGAGGCACACGATTTCACCAGGGTTTTCAACATATCCAATCCGGTCATATTTCCCGCCTCAGTTTCCTATCAGTATCTTGGGAACATCATGATCGATGGTGAGAAGATCGCCAAGATCTCAATAAATTACATTATCAACTACACCATCAGATACAGGCAGGGTACGCCTATGAATTCGATGCTGCCCTATCGTGTGGTTGCTTATTTCAATCAGCTCTACTACTGGAATCTTGATCGAGGGTTGCCCCACTCCTATAGAGAAAACTTTGATTACATCTTCATGTTGTCAACTGGGGATGTCATGGAATATGTGGGAAATTCCAGGGCAGTACTTACCCTTACAGCCGGAGCTGAGGAAGATGAACGGGAGATAGAAGATCTCAGAAGCCGGCTTCGTGAAAATATACCATCTGTTGAGGTTTCTAGAACGGACCAGGGAATACTCATCAATATCGGTGAGATCCTTTTCAAATTTGATTCGGATGAGCTCACACAACACGCTGATCGTGACCTCGACAACATCGTCGAAGTGCTCAAGGATTATACCGACAGAAAGGTGCGCGTTATTGGGCATACCGACAGCACGGGAACTGAGGAATACAACCTCTCCCTGTCACTGAGGAGGGCCCGTATAACCTCCGATGAGCTGCAGCGTCGAGACAGGTCACTTCGAGGCCGTATCACCTATATCGGTATGGGTGAGAAGAGCCCCGTTGCAACAAACAGCACCGGGGAAGGCCGTCAGCGGAATCGTCGTGTTGAGATTCTTATATTGAACGAATAGCATCACACTGAGTGGTTTCATATGGATGGGTGAAAAACATGAATATGTGGGACGAATTTCAGATAGAAAATGGCGAAACAATCAACTGGCAGATCGGTTCTCTTTCCCTTTGGATGGAGCACAGGGATGAGGAGTTTCTCATCTCCCAGGCCTACAGCGATGAAGACATCAATGTCCTTTCAGCAACTCAGGTAAGAGATCATGTAGATTTACCGGAAGACCTATCCTGGAACCGTTATATTGTGCAGGATCCCTCCACCAAATTCCAGCTTGTGCCTGCACTCCCCGATCGCGCGGTTGTGGTGAGCCCCGAGTTCCCGATTAAACTGGCGACAAACAGCGATGTCGTTTTCTACATGAGCATACCCGTATGGGTACAGATCATGGCAGGTAATGAAAAAAAGGCCCTGTTCAAGGAAATCCCCTCTCTGGTTCTCTCGAATACATGGTTCGGCGACACCATGACAGGCGAGCTCTGTTACGCCCTTACAACCAGGGCTCTGAGGAAGATTGAGGACCATGGTGACCTGCGGCACCGTATTATCTGTCCCGTGCGCATACTGAACTTGGGGTCTGAGCCGCTCGATTTTCAGAATTTGTGCGTGCATGTGGAGCATCTCATGGTATTTGGCGGTGCAGAGCATCTCTGGTCAAATGATGTTTCCATTATCTATAGGGGGGATGAGCAGCCGAGTGAAATACGGTATGAGGATAAAATGCAATATGAGACGGAATGCGTAATCCTGTCATCCGAACGGGTACCATCTCAGAAAACCATTATCAGTAAGAGCTTCAGCTTCATCAAGTCCTTTACTGCTTTCGATTAGAGGAACCTGGGCCATGTTTGAAGAAATTCTATCCGGTATCGAAAAAATTATCACCCCTGCCAATATGATCGTTGTACTCAAGATTGCCGCCATTATCGTCATTGGACTCCTTTTTCTTCGCCTTATCCTTTTCTATGTTAAACGGACCATGAAGAAGCGCTTTTCCCAGCAGTCGATCATGATCGTTCGCAAGCTGCTCTCCTATACCGCCCTATTTATCATTCTGATTCTGATACTGAAACAGCTCAATGTGAAGCTTGCGGCGATTCTTGGTGCGGCAGGTATAGCAGGTATTGCAATCGGTTTTGCTTCACAGACGAGCCTCTCAAACATCATCAGCGGTGTCTTTCTCATCTCTGAAAAGGCTTTTACTGTCGGTGACATAATTAAAGTCGACGGCATATCGGGAATCATTCTCTCCGTTGATCTCCTTTCGGTCAAGATCCGCACCTTTGACAATCAGTATGTTCGCATACCCAATGAAAAACTTATAAATACCGAGGTGGTAAATGTTACGAAATTTCCCATTCGGCGGCTTGACATCAACCTAACCATTGCCTACAAAGAGGACCTCTCCAGGGTCAGGGAGCTGCTGCTCGAAATCACGGAGAAAAACCCGCACTGCCTTGACAACCCGGAACCGCTCTTTGTGATAAAAGAGTTTGGAGATCATGGTGTTGAGCTTCTGCTGGGAGTGTGGTTTTTTAAAACCGATTATTTGGTGACAAAGAACACGATGATGCAGGAGATCAAGGAACATTTTGACCGTGAAGGAATCGAGATACCCTTCCCACACCTGAGCCTCTATGCAGGTTCTATTTCTGATCCTTTGAAAATTCAAATGATCGGCAATAAACCTGAGAACCTGCACTGATCAACAATGTGGTTTACTTTTTACATCGATCACCGTACTATCACATCGAGACAGCTTTATTTCCCAATTACCGTTACAGTCTCAGGGCGGCTCAACACGGTAGTCATCACTGATACGTAAAAATATGTGAATTCTGAAGGTATGTGATATGCCCTTGAAAATAAGCGTTTCCGGTGTGCGTGGTGTTGTTGGCACTGATCTCACCCCTCCAATCATTGTTTCCTTTGTATCATCCTTTCTCAGAACCCTGAAGGATTCACCGGGTACGATACTCATAGGCCGTGATGCGAGGAAAAGCGGCACAGTGATCCAGCGAATGGTTGAAGGGACGGCAAATGCCCTGGGCTGGAACTGCATATACATCGGGATCTCACCTACACCGACTGTACTTCTGGCAACCCGCAAGCTTGGATGCGATGGGGGCATTGTTATTACGGCGAGCCACAATCCGGTACAGTGGAATGCCCTGAAGTTTTGTGATGGGGAGGGTCTCTTTCTCAGGGCACCACAGGTGCGTAAAATCGAGAAGATGATCGGATATGAGGGCGCAGTACCCTGGAAGGATTTTCGTAATATTGGGGATACCACTTATCGAGAAGACATCGCAAGTATGCATATTGAGGAAGTTTTACGGAATATCGATGTCGATTGCATTCGGCGAAGAAAACTCAAAGTTGTCGTGGACCCCTGCGGGTCGGCAGGATCATCCATTGACAGGAGCTTCCTTGAAGCACTTGGCTGTACCGTATTCGGCATCAATGAGCAGATAACCGGCCATTTTCCCCGTGAACCTGAACCTGTTCCACAAAACCTGACGCAGCTGGGAAAAGAGGTGCTCAAGAGGAAAGCCCATATCGGGTTTGCGCAGGACCCCGATGCGGACCGTCTTGCCGTGGTATCTGAAAAGGGCATCCCTATCGGTGAAGAGTATACACTTGTACTCGCCGGTGAAAGCTATCTTCGCAGGAGAAAAACTGATATTGCAGTTAATCTCTCGACATCAATGATGGTTGATGATCTCGCTGCTCGATATGGCAGCAGGGTATATCGCACGAAGATTGGTGAAATCAATGTTACCGATGCTCTCCTCAGAAAGGGAATAGATTTTGGTGGAGAGGGAAATGGTGGAGCAATTGTTCCCCGGATCAATCCGTGTAGAGACAGTATTGTGGCAATGGGTCTAATACTCGAGCTTATGGCCTCAGAGAACAGGAATCTCACACAGATTATCTTAGATTTTCCTTCATACTGTATGAAAAAAGATAAAATTGTTCTAGAAAATGTTAACATCGATGACTTCTATACACGGTTGCTCTCTGAATCCAGGGAGTATTTCAAGGACTATTCATTCAACACGGAAGATGGTATAAAAATTTATACTAGAGAGGAATGGCTTCATATCAGATCTTCCAATACCGAACCCGCAGTTCGCATTATAGCAGAATCAGGGAAAGTCAAACGTACTGATGAGCTCTTGGGAATTGGAAGAAAGCTTGTGCAATTTCTGTAAAGGGAACACCCGGCGAATGTCCACTCTCTTTGCTCCAGAAAACCTGGAAAGCGAACAACTTGCAAACCGGTGCACACCGGATGACCTGGATGAGGTTTTCGGACAGGAAAAGCTTCTCGGAAAAAAGGGCCCCCTCCTTCAACTCATAGAAAGCGACAGTGTTCCCTCCGCGGTGTTTTACGGACCTCCTGGTTGCGGAAAAACAGCACTTGCGAAGATCATTGCAAAACGAACAAACAGTGCCTTTATTCGTCTCAACGCAGTAACTGCAAAAACGGACGATCTCCGCAAGGCACTGAAGAGGGCTCAGGAAAACAGATTACTTGGGAACAAAACTATACTGTTCATCGATGAGATTCACCGGTTTAATAAAATGGTCCAAGACGGCCTCCTCCCCGCTCTCGAAGAGGGAGTTGTAACGCTCATCGGGACAACGACGAAGAATCCGTTCTTTTATCTTATACCCCCCCTGAGGTCGCGTGTGCTCCTCTTCGAGTTTGAGCAGCTCTCTACGGATGCCCTGAAAATAATCCTTGAAAAAGCGGTAGCCAGAGAGGGATTCAAGATAGATGAAGAGGCCCGGGAATTCATCACCCGCTGCTCCAGTGGTGATGCGAGGAGAATGCTCAATCTTCTTCAGGCGGCTCTGGGCCTGGGGAAGCCTGGCTTAATCACCATAGAAGATGTGGAAGGGGTCATCGGAAAACAGCCCCTTCTCTATGACCGAGATGAGGACTATCACTACGATGTGATTTCTGCCTTTATCAAATCCGTCAGGGGTTCCGATCCTGATGCTGCTCTCTACTGGCTCGCACTGATGCTCGAGTCGGGTGAGGATCTTCTCTACATTGCGCGGCGACTGGTAATACTGGCAAGTGAGGATATAGGTCTTGCCGATTCTTCAGCTCTCGTGTTGGCTGTTTCAGCATACGAGGCAGTCGATATGGTCGGTATGCCTGAAGCACGCCTGATCCTGGCGCACGCCACCCTGCGCCTCACACTGGCGACGAAAAGCAACTCCAGCTATCGGGCAATTTCAAAGGCTACTGCATTCGTAAAGGAGCGGGGTAATCTCGAGGTTCCCGATTATCTCAAATCAGCGCACCCTGCCAAAAAAAATTATTTATATCCCCACGATTACAAATATCATTACGTACAACAGCAGTACCTGAAGGAAAGAGTTTTTTTCTACGAGCCAGGGGGACTGGGCGATGAAAAAGAGATGAAACGCCGCCTGGAATTCCTAAGGAAGCTTTCTCAGGAGGAAAAAAACGTTGAACAAACAGGACCTGAGGATGCACGTTCAGAAGATACGGGATAGTATTCCTAAACCTAAGAAGGAACAGATGGATGCTGCAGTTGCAGCGCATCTCCTCTCATGGGAGATATACCGCTCTTCCAAGGTATTCTTCTGCTTCGTGAGTTTCCGCAGTGAGATAAACACCCTTCCCATTATCGAACAATCATTCAAGCTCGGGAAGGAGGTTTCAGTTCCGAAGGTAAATCTTTCCACTGGTGAGATGCATGCCTATATTATCGAAGATCTTGATTCCTCACTCGAACCGGGTCACTACGGCATACTGGAGCCTGTTGCCGGCTGCCGAGAACTCGATTATCACCGTCTCGAACTGATCATAACACCTGGCCTGGCCTTCACCCTGCGGGGTGAGCGCCTCGGATACGGTGGTGGCTTCTATGATCGTTTCATGGGGCGTCATACGCAAGCTATTAGCTGTGCGCTGACCTATAACCGTCTCATACTCGGAGAATTACCAATAAAGGAACATGATCTAGCTGTCGATTATGTAATAACGGAGTCGGGTGTAAAACCTGCGCTGCGAGTGGGCCAATGAAAGAAGAGTTCACGGTTACATTCTGGGGTGTCCGCGGCAGTTATCCTGTACCTGGTAAGAATACCCTCCACTATGGCGGCAGCACAACCTGCATTGATGTGACCATTGGTAAAGTAACCATTATCATCGATGCGGGAACAGGCATTATCAACCTAGGCAACACACTGGCCGCAAACTACTTCAAGGAGGGCAGTAAGGAAGCCCTTAATCTTACCGTTCTCTTCACCCATCTGCACCATGATCATACCCAGGGTCTGCCCTTTTTCACACCCCTGTACCTGGGGCAGTCAAAACTGTATTTCTTTGGGCCTCTGGAGTTCGGTGAAGAACTGAGGACTGTGTTGGAACGGTCAATGACGCCGCCAAACTTCCCGGTAGACCTACAGAGCGCCAGTTCAATAAAACGGTTTGAGACCATTGGCGAAAATCATCTCATCCTATATCAGCTGCCTGATCCAAAACCGAACCTGATAAATAAGTTTCATGATACATATAAGATCACAGATTCCACAGTTGTAGTGAAGGTAATGAAAGATTTTTCCCATCCTGCCAACGGTGTGTTCGTATACAGGGTCGAGTATGGGGGGAAAGCGATTGTTTTTGCCACCGATGTTGAAGGCTATCTCTTCGGTAACTTCAAAGTGATCAGTTTTGCTGAAAATGCCGATCTTCTCATACACGACGCTCAGTACACCAGGGAGCAGTATACTGCTCTTCCCACACCCAGACAAGGATTTGGTCACAGTATTCCGGATATGGCAATCGAAGTGGCGAAAAAGGCGGGTGTGAAAACGCTGGTCATGACCCACCATGACCCGGCAGCCACAGATACACAGTTGAAGCGTAATCAGACAAAGTACAAGCGTCGGTTTTCGAATCTCTTCTTTGCCCGCGAGGGGCTTTCCTTTCACATCAGCTGATCATAGAAAACTGAAATCCTACTCCTCCATCATCTCCACCATGAGCTCAGGGTGTTCCTGTATATACGCATCGAGCTCTGCAGTATTGTTCTCACCGTAGGCAAGAAATTTCTCTTCAGTGAACCCGAACCTGGAAAAGAATGCTGCATTCATCTCTTCAAAATACCGCTCCTGTTCCTGCGATGAGAGTACCTGTGATTGCTCGATCCACACCCTGTTCTCTCTCCTGTAGAGAATGGTTATTCTTATGAACGTCTCAGGTGTCAGCTCATCCGCTACACCGATATCACGCTGGTCTTCAGCTGTAAGACCACGATCTTTTACTTCTCTCTTACCTCTACGGGGCTTTTGTGACTTCCCCTCTTCGGTCCGCGATTTGAAAAGCCCATCCCGCCTGTCACTGTCCTGGCGTTCGGTACATGAAAAACTCATGGTGAGAAGGAAAAGTGCAGCAAGGGTATAAAGACCGGTTTTCCCCATAGTTGAGTGCCCTGTCGGTTATCCAAGTTTTTTTGTGTATCTCCATGTCACCACAGCGTATTAACATAATACAAATATGCTGAATGGTACATAATCTGTGAACACGCTGAGAGTCCCTTTTAAAATTGAGCTTGAATGCCTCCATTCGGCCTGTATCAATCCAATGAGGTCTGTAAATCGGTGGAGGTATGAGACCGGAGGGAAACGGTTTCACGTATAAAGTAGTGACGATCATTCTCGACAGACACTTTGAAGAGCAGGGTTGACCGGCTGGTCTGGAGGTTTTGCACGACAAAGGGAACAGTAACGGTTTGGAAGGTCTGCAGGCTGCCGAGACTCATTGATCGTGCACCTGCACTGTTTGTGGCGGTATCATACTCGTTCTCGGAAGACATGGCCCTGTAAAAGGTGACGGTGACAGGGGTACCGGGAGAAATGAGCTCTATGCGTATGTTTTCCAGATCACGTGTACTGTTGTTCTTACACTGGATGATGCCGCTGAGCCTGCTCTCCCCCTCTTCCTCGTACATAACATCCACCACGAGGTCCAGGGTTCGGTGCTCTCTCTTTAATCCGTATACGCTTGACATATGAGCAGCGGCATAGTCCATGAATTTATAGCCGCCCTTCCTTCCCCAGAATGCACGCGCAATGTCGTGAAAGAATATGCCCTTGGCAAATCCATTCCGCATAACATTCTGATAGGCTTCGGTGTTTCTCCTGAAAAACTCATCGGGCGGTGTCAGGGTATCCGAATCGAGCAGCTTGTAGTCGACACAGCTTCCCACGAGCACGTTTCCCTGTTCAGCACTGATATACCGGTTCCAGTGCCCCAGAAGCCTCTCAAACTGTGACTGTGATGCCTCGTAGAGCATGACCGCATCGAAGGCCACCCCCGCATCGAAGAACATGACCGGGTCCTGGCCGTGCTCTTTCCCGTGATTCCAGCCCAGTGTGTACACCCACACGGGTTTTGTTATTTCCGCCTCTTCCATAACCCGTTTGACGATTTCAGCCACGCGATGTGCCCGCCACCATCGCCATTTCTCAACGATGAGCGGGTCACGTTCCACCTCGATCTTCCGGGCAAACCATTTAATTCGCTCTGACGCATCCAGTTCGACCCACCCCTGAGGTGTCCCAATACCTGTGTCATCGATAACCAGCTGGGCAAGCTCGTAGCCGTCCCCTCTCCCCGTTCTGATGAAATCAAATCCAATATACTCTATCTGCGGGTCCTGCTGGAACTGGGTGGCCAGTTCGATCATGTCCTGTATGCGCTGCTCACTAGCCAGTGATATATGTCTTGATCGGTACAGCTTACCATTATCGGCATTGTAGCCGAGCCCTGGCTCGTATCGATCGGGTATTCCGCCTGTCCCGGGAACATAGAAGGACATGATATAGGCACCGATCTTTACACCATAGTAGGGTGCAATCTCCTTCAACAGCTGCAAATTCTCGAGCGGCCCCTGGTCCCACGGTGATGCTCCCCTCTTCTTCCTGTGGAACGTGGTTGTTTCACCCGCCAGAATCCAGAGCATGTCAGCGTTCATAAAGGATGCCCATTCAAGTATGGCCGAGTAATCATTCACTCTTCCATCGGGGTTGACGAAGTTCTTCTCGGTAATGCTCCTGTTCATCTCCAAATCAACGATGGATATACCCGGCTCAATGATTGGAACAGGCCTTCGAAGAAGCTTAAAGGTGAATGGAGCATCGGTGTTTAGGCGATATTCCCCGTAATGCACCTCAATTTCATATGTTCCCTCTCGTTGGTTCCAGTCCGGAAGGTACACAGCCCTGAGCAGGTCATCCTTTTTCCTGAAGGGTATTCTCTGCTCCATGCCGACGGAGGGGTATACTCGACCGTCCCGAATGACCTGAATGGAAAAAAGCTCTTCATCGAGATCATCAACACCTGCAAGAAACACTTCGAGAATTTCAAAGTGGTATATCTCCTTCTTGGAAAGAAACAGTTTCGGCCTGGGGACATCCAGGTGCTCGACCTCACCGTACTCATCGATACCGGTGACAGCATCGTAAATCCTGCTCTTATCAGCTGAGAGTATTGCGGGGCATAGAAATACTGCTATAATGAAGTATACGAGAGGCATGCTGAAGGGTTTGTTCACCAGCTCATCTCCCTTAGATCACGCATTCAATTCCCCTGCTTCTTGGCCATACCCATACTGACAATTACAGCATTTGTGAGTGAGACGACCAGACCAATAAGTACAACGATTACAAACCAGGTGCCTCCCAGCACATGCAGCCGGATGAAAAGAATACCCGCCAGAAGAGCGGCAACAAGGGGTGAAAAAATGTATGTTATTGCTTTAAACCATCTCATTTTCAGTTGCTTTTATGAGTATATCATTTTATTTTCGGATGCATCATGAAAAGAATAAGAGGATTAATCTACGCTTTCATTATCTCTTTTTCAGCAGGTCTGTTCCTTCCGGCAGCACAGGTTCTCCAGGCAGAGATCATTACTGTTCAGGGTGAAATGGAAAGCGTTGTTACGGCATATTTGACAAGAAGATTCAGCAGCTATTCGGAAACCAAAAACCTGACTTACAGGATGTTTCTGCCTGCATCACAGACTGAGGGACTGCATACGCAGACCATAGACAGGCTCAGGCAGAACTTTGCACCCTATCCAACTGAAACAAAAGAGTTCATCGATGAATACGGAAACAGCGGTATCGAGATGATCTGGAACAAAGAAATTCATATCATTCAAACCGACCTTCAGTTTTCGGCCAGGATATACGCAAACTTCTATGCTGTTGACAGCAGCTCGACATTTCCACTTGCAGTTGGTGACCGTTTAAAGCCCTATTTTACCTCCACAGAACTTTCACCATCTAATGATTATCTGATCAATTATATTGGGAGATCCATCTCCTATGGATTGAGGCGTGAGGTGGATGTGGTAAAAAACGTCTTCATCTGGTTCGACGAGAACATACAGATGTCAAACGATACCGCTACCAACAAGGACTATGATGCCCTTTCTGTACTGAGAATGCGCCGAGGTGATGAGCGCGGTCTCTGCAACCTGGTAGCCTCCATTTTCAAGGGGCTCGGCATACCTGTGCGGGTGGTATACGGTATATCCTTTCAGCAGGAGATTCCGATCAACACAGGGGTCGAGACTTTTTTCTATGATTATCCCAATGGAGATAAATTCTGGCTCGAGGTGTACTTTCCGGACCTTGGATGGATACCCTACGATCCCGTCGGAACCCATTTTGGCACCGTGTCGCATGTTGTTAAGTTCTCCGTCGGGCCCGATTCTGACTATGCTGCAGATCACTGGGAGGTTGAAATAGGAGACATTATTGAATTCAAGGAGTTTATTTTTGATATCAGAAACGATAGTGCGAAGCTCGAAGTTCAGAATCTCGATACCGGGAGTTCAAACAGGATCATCATGAGTCCGGTCATCGATGGCTTCAAAGCCTATACCAAGGAACCGGAGCTTGATGTAGGGCAGTCCGAAGGCAGCGATATAGTGAAGGATGATGCTGACGTCGACGGTATGATTGTGCAAAACAGTGACATTTCAAGACGGCTCGATGTTGTGGCAACACAGAATCGCGTCTATGCCCAGCGCTTTACCGTGGTGGACCCCTTCACCCTGACACAGATACAGATCCCGCTTATAAAATTTGCTGATGAGGGAAGAATATGGCTTGAGGTGTATGCAGATGAAGACGGCAAGCCGGGAAAAGTTCTCTTTAAAACATACAGCATACACTCGCCGCGCATACGGTTTATGATGATGGACAATCCCTGGCTCAGTTTTCCTGTGCGAAAAAAAACAGATACCTATCTCGAAAAGGGCGGCTACTGGATTGCACTTCGTTCGTCGGGCAGTACTATCTTCAACTGGTATGCATCATGTGGAAATGTAATTGGGTCAAGTAACGACACACGCTTCAGGGATGTAAGCCTTAAGAATTCTCTATGGAACAATATCATGAATTTTGATCTCAACTTTCAGGTTTTCGGGAATAAGGAGCATAACTAGGGTAAAAGTCAAGTTTCCAACCCGTCAAACAAAAGAATCAAATATGGTTTAAAAGAGCATGGTGCTGGCGAACTTCCAGCACGTCTAAGGAGTAAACGTTTTTAAAACGAATAATTTTCTATTCTATATACTATACTGAAAAGACTGGAAGTTCGCCCTGACTAGACAGCACCCCTGTAGAAATCCTCTCTAAAATGGTGCAGCCTCCCCTCGCGAATGGCGTCGCCCATCTGAGAGACAAAATGAAGAAGGTAGTGCAGGTTGTGAATGGTTGCCAGACGATACCCAAGTATTTCCCGGGTCTTAAACAGATGTCTGAGATAGGCACGGGTGAAGTTTCTGCAAGTGTAGCACTCACAGGACGCCTGAATCGGCATAATGTCCTCTCTGTATGCTGCGTTTCGAAGGAGCAGCTTCCCTCCCGGTATGAATACCGTAGCATTACGAGCGTTTCGTGTGGGAAGAACAGAATCGAACATGTCGACACCTCTCACAACAGCCTCGAGAATGTTATCCGGCGCACCGACTCCCATAAGGTATCGAGGCCGATCCGTTGGGAGAAAAGAGGATGTATACTCGAGCATGTCATACATGGTCTCCTTTTCCTCACCTACCGACAGCCCCCCAACAGCGTATCCTGGAAAATCCATTTCCACTATTTTTCGGGCGCACCACTCGCGCGTCTCTCTGTACATGCCTCCCTGCACAATGCCGAAGAGCGCGCCTCTGCTGCCCGACCCCTCCCATGTCTTCTTTGACCGTTCTGCCCACTCACAGGTAATATCAGCCGCATCCTCGGTCTCTTTCTGTGAAGCATCCGCTGCTGAGCAGACGTCGAGTGGCATAATAATATCAGCTCCGATGTCCTTTTCGATATGCACCACTTCTTCCGGCGACAGGAAGTGGCGTGATCCGTCAAGGTGGGACTGAAAGGTCACCCCTCTTCGTTCGATTTTTCTCAGGGGTGAGAGGCTGAAGATTTGAAACCCGCCCGAGTCCGTGAGATAGCCGCCATTCCATCCGGTGAAGCGGTGTATGCCGCCGAGTTTCTTTATGAGCTGCGTACCGGGTCTCAGAAAGAGATGGTAGGCATTGCTGAGAATAATGCGGGCCCCGACTTCGTGCAGCTCAAGAGGAGAAAGCGTCTTTACTGCCGCATAGGTGCCTACGGGCATGAATACAGGCGTTTCAATTTCAATTCCACGGATTCGAAGAACACCCGTGCGCGCCCTTCCTTCCCCCTCCTTTTCAACGGAAAAGTGAATCATATGTTCTCTTCCTGTTCTAACCCCGGTGAATAAACATGGCATCGCCGTAGCTGAAAAACCTGTACCCTTCGGCAACGGCGTGGCTATAGGCCTCTTCAATATGTTCCTTTCCTGAAAAAGCAGAAACGAGGAGTATCAGCGTTGAATCAGGCATGTGAAAGTTCGTAATCATGGCATCCACTGTCTTGAAGGAATATCCAGGGTATATGTAGAGGTCCGTTTCTCCATGAATGGACACCACTTTGCCATGCCTATCAGCTGCAGATTCCAGTGCACGCACGCTTGTCGTACCCACACAGACGATTCTCCTGCCCTCTTTACGTGACCGGTTTATAAGTTCTGCGGAGGGTTCAGATATCTCATACTGTTCACGGTGAATTCGGTGGTCTCGATAGTCTTCCTCTCGTACAGGTTTGAATGTTCCCCAATCCACGAGGAGTGTAATCGGTACGAAGCGTGTCCCACGTTCTGAGAGTTTCCCGATAATATCTTGTGTGAAGTGGAGCCCCGCAGTTGGTGAAGCTACAGCGCCTAACTTTTTCGAATACACTGTCTGATAACGGTCATCATCCAATATTTTTTCGGTCTTTCGTTTGATGTACTTTGGAAGGGGAATTTCACCCATGTCCTGAAGGTCATCGTAGGAAACAGCGTGTGAAAACCGAACGGAGAATGCCCCCTCTCCATGAGTATGGAGAACCTGCAACACTGTTCCCCCATCGAGTGTAATGCGGCTTCCTTTCCTGACTCTCCGCGCCGGACGAATGAGGCAGTGCCACTCACATGCATCTATCCTGCGTGTGAGAAGGATTTCGACACGCGCACCTTTTCCCTCCCCAACCGCTTCTTTGTGACCGTACAGACGGGCATTGATCACCCTCGCGTCATTGTATACCACACAGTCCCCTGATGAGAGGTATGTGCCGATATTGAAGAAATAGTCATCCTGTATCGAACCCGTGACGGCATTGAGTATGAGCAGTTTAGACCGCTGCCGCTCTTCTGACGGATACTGGGCAATAAGCTCTTCAGGGATGGATATCTTGAACTCGTTCAGCGAATATCCCATATCGTGCCAATCCGGGTCCCACGGTAATAGTGGTTTAGAATATGTCTATAGGTGAATCCCTGATCTGCCATCTCCTTTGCTCCCCACTGACTCATCCCGACACCATGTCCGTATCCCCTGCCATCAAAGGTAAACTCCATAGTTCCGCTGTTCGTTCTTTTTTCAATGTTCGTAATGAGCAGGCTCTTGAAGGATTTGGCGTCCAGTGCAAGCCTCATTGCATTTCCATGTACAATCACCCTTTCACCATTTTTCAGTTGTATTGAAAAGGTATCTACTCTCCCCGAACCCGTGCGCTCGTGTATCCGTATATCTCTGATGCTCACGCTGTTAGTACCGATCAGACCGGATACCTGCAGAGCCTTGGCGATTGTGGCTGCATCAGCAGTGTAGCTCCAGAAAAAACGCTCATTTTTCGCACAATAGGGATCGGGTATACTCCTGAGATAGGGAAGGTCCTTTTGAAACACATCCCTGCTGTTCTCCGTTCTTCCTCCTGAACATGCATGAAAAAACGCCTCGATCGGTTGATTCTGATAGAGCAAAACCTCGTCTCTCGTGTCCTGCACGGCTCTCTCAATGGCCTCATTAGTGTCCGTGTAGTCGAACTTCTGAAACATTTCAGTGCTGCCCGCATGAAAGAGCTCATCCTGGTGCTGCAGAACTCGAAAGTACGCATAGGTACGTGAAACCACAGCCTGTGCTTTGAGTACTTCTTCAGGCCACGAAGACGGCACTTCGCCATTTAAAACGCCCATGGTGTAGATTTCGATGGGGAGCATGCTGATGAGATACCCATCCTGAATAAGCAGGTGGCCGTAGATAGATGTATCCTCCACACGCAGTGGTTTCGGGCTTTCAATGATGGCTGGCAGGGGAAGTGTTCTTCCATCTATGTGAAGTGAAACCGGATCGACGGTCAGGGTTTGCGGTGACCCCAGTTTAAGGGTTTCCTGCCCAGCAGTTATGTTTCCCTCCTCAACAGAGATCCGAAGGGCCTGCTCATACTGCATGATGGCAATTCGTATGATCTCCTGTGCCGGAGCAGCACCCCAGACCCCTTCACCTTTCCGGGGGGTCGGAGACCCGGTGCATGCTGTAATGAGAAGGATTACAACACATGCACATACAGAGCCTTGGATTTTCCGATGTATGCTCATAGAGTGTTTTCGCTGCTCATCATGATAGGCTTAGCCCTGATCCGGAAACAGCTCGCCTTCCGGTCCGGTAGTGTAGGTTTTCCCCAGATGGTTGTATGCATGTTTCGTAGCGACCCTGCCTCTTGGTGTCCTCTTGATGAATCCAATCTGGATGAGATATGGCTCATAGATGTCCTCGATAGTCTGATTGTCCTCACCTATGGATACCGCCAGTGTATCGATTCCCACCGGGCCACCGTCATACTTGGAAATAATGGTATCGACCAGTCTCTTGTCCATGGTGTCCAGCCCGAGTTCGTCAACCCCGAGCATATCCAGGCCCTTCGTGCAGGTTTCCTCGTTAATGACGCCGTCGCCCTCCACCTCGGCGATGTCCCGCAGGCGTCTCAAAATGCGGTTTGCGACACGGGGGGTCCCGCGCGAACGACCTGCAATGATACGGGCCCCCTCTTCCGAGAGCTGTGCAGTCATAATTCCTGCAGACCGCTTCGCGATGCGATATATATCGTCGGGTTTATAAAAGTCAATTCTCTGTACTATGCCGAATCGGGCCCTCAGCGGTGCACTGAGAAGCCCGGCCCTTGTGGTAGCCCCGATGAATGTAAAGGGTTTTAAGTTAATCTTGATGGATTGAGCACCGGGACCCTGACCAACAATGATATCGATGGTATAATCCTCCAGAGCAGGATAGAGAATCTCCTCGAGAACGGGTTTCAGACGATGGATCTCATCTATGAAGAGCACATCGTTGTGCTCTAGAGAGGTAAGGATTGCCGCAAGATCGCCCTGACGTTCGATTGCAGGCGCAGACGTGGACTTGAATCCCACATTCAGTTCCCTGGATATAATATGGGCCAGTGTGGTTTTTCCAAGGCCAGGTGGGCCGTAGAGGAGTACATGGTCGAGACTTTCACGCCTCTTCAAAGCTGCCTTGATATAGATACTGACCTGTCTCTTCAGCTCCTGCTGGCCGATGAAGTCCTCGAGTCGCTGCGGCCGGAGTGAGTTTTCGTCCGTATCGACAGAGGTTCTCTTCGGTGTTGTGATGCGGTCCTTTTCTTCCATCCCTGTTATACGCCTGTTGAGAGCTGCTTCAGTGCATCCTCTATTATATGTGCAACATCAGGACTTTCCCCCTGCGATGCCATTACCCGATCAACGGCCTCCCGTGACTCGAAACCGGAGAATCCGAGTTTTTCCAGTGCTGAGACTGCCATGGTATACACTGAGGATTTTTCAGCCGGAGCTAC
Source organism: Spirochaetota bacterium (assembly GCA_023136305.1). GTDB lineage: Bacteria > Spirochaetota > B62-G9 > B62-G9 > DRHN01 > JAGLSF01. Next base: position 14,925 of record JAGLSF010000001.1, on the reverse strand, counting down.
CTCAAAGGTGCTTTTCAGTCGTTCCCGGAGATCAAATATAATCTGCTGGGCCCTCTTCTTTCCGATGCCTGAGAGCTGCATGAGAAAGGAATCATCACCCGTTACAATTGCGCGAACGATTTGGGCGGTTTTTCCCATCCCAAGTATCTTCAGTGCCTGTTTTGGTCCGATGCCGCTTACCCTGAGCAGCATATTGAACAGTGTGTATTCATCCTTGTGCAGGAATCCATATATATCCAGCATGTCTTCTCTGTGCAGGACCCTGGTGAGGAGCTTAATGAGCTCCTGTGTACCAACCTTCTCCCTCAATTGTTCAAGGGTACTCTCTGCACAGAAAACGAGGTAGCCGACACCGCTCACGTCTACAATGCATGATTCCATATCAACTTCGCTGACGTAGCCTTTCAGATAACCAATCATTGCTCTTTGGGATAACCTCGGAGGTTCGCAATTTCGTGAGGAAAAAAACTATGGTTAGCTTACTTGAAAAGACGAAAAAGGGCAATCCCTATTTTCAAGGTGATGCAGGGTGCTCTCAAAGCTGTTTCATGAATCAGCAGGTGAGATTGCTGTAGCAGATGGCAACTGCAAGCGCATCGGATACATGATGAGGTTTCGGTGGAGCTCCAAGGTCCAACAGCCTCATGATCATTTCCTGTACCTGCTCCTTGTCAGCTTTTCCAAACCCTACGATTGCTGATTTTACTTTCAATGGCGTAAACTTTGTGACTGCTATATTGAAATGGGAAGCGGCCAGCGTGACAACACCAATTGCCTCGCTGACGTCAACGAGAGCCTTGAGGTTCCTGCTGTGAAAGAGACTCTCAATTGCAAGCGCATCGGGTCGATGCTCTTCAAGCTTGTGCGTAATTACTCCATAGATATATTTGAGTCGCTCACCTTGGCTCATCTTTGACGATGTAGTGATCATACCACGATCGATCAAGACAAGCCTTTTATGTTTCGCGGTTTCAATGACACCGTAACCCGTTGATGCGATGCCGGGATCAATTCCCATTATCTTCACAGCGTGTTCCTTGAACAATACAGTGTGTGGTCACGAATGAGGACGCTACTCACCCATACTCTGCAGTATCTCATCGGGAATGTCGAAATTGGACGCCACGTTCTGCACATCGTCGTTGTCTTCGAGCCTCTCTATGAGGGACAGCACCTTTGAGGCCGCTTTTTCGTCCAGTTTAACCGTGGTTTTTGGAACCCACATGATATCGCTCACAATGAGTTCCATTCCCCTGTCGATGAATGCGTTTCGAAGTGTTTCATAATTTTCTGGTGTGGTTGTGACTTCCCAGACATTGTCATCACCCTGTATGTCGTCCGCTCCCGCATCGAGGGCGACCTCCATGACAATGTTCTCATCATACTTTTCTGCACTGAGTGTTATGACGCCCTTTTTCTCGAATATCCAGGACACGCAGCCATTCTCGCCGAGATTACCGCCGCTCTTCGTCAATACAGACCGAACTTCCGCAGTTGTCCGGTTACGATTATCTGTCAGTGTATCGATCATGATGGCAACACCATTGGGGCCGTATCCTTCATAGCTGATCTCCTCTAAGTTGTAGCCTTCGAGCTCGCCGGTTCCCTTTTTAATAGCTTTTTCGATATTATCCTTGGGCATGTTGGCCTCTTTTGCCTTGGCCACGACCGTTCTCAGTCTAGGATTGGCATCGAGGTCTCCGCCGCCCAACCGCGCAGCCACCGTTATCTCTTTGATGAGTTTTGTGAAGAGCTTACCCCTCTTTGCATCAACAGCGCCCTTCTTGTGTTTAATGGAATGCCATTTGCTGTGACCTGACATAGTATCCTCCATACATATGCTGATACCATCTCTATAATAGCAGTAAAATGCCTACAGGTAAATAAATTAGAGCCCTATGGAAGTGCTTCATTTTCCACCTTGGAGTTTTTGCAGGTATTTTTTTAGAATAATTCTCAGCTGTATGAAAAAGTGCTCAGCCTCTTTTCGTCTGTAATCACTGAATGTCCATTCCCAGGGTTCAAAACACTTTCTTCTGTAACGAAGCGTGGCTTCACCAAATATACCCCTCCCAAGATAGAGCCGATGCTGATTATTCTTGGTTGATGCAAGCACAACCTTTCCCAGGGTGAGGTAACCGGGATCGAGGTTTACCATTCTTCTGCCAGAAACAGAGTACCGTTCATTTTCGATACTGTTGCACTCATGTTTGATGTCAACAAGCCGGTTGGGTTCAATGAGGCAGTCGAAACCAATCCAGGTTCTCACAAGCTCCTCACCCATTTCATCACGGTAGTAATCCGTTTCGTGAAAGGGAAATGAGTCTGATTTCAGAACAATAGTACCAAAAGTCTTCTCCAAGTCACATTTCAGCGTTTCAAAGTCCACGGATGGGGAACGGAGTATTCCGAAAAAGAGTAGAGCCTTTGGAGGTTGTGTAATCTGTCCCATAGGTATCTCAAAGGTTGAAAAGTGCTAGTTTCTTATAATGAGGTCCCGTAGCTGTGAGTGTCGATTTGAAAAGCACCAGTATTCCGACCGTAAAGGAGCCGAACTCCTCCTTTTCGTGATGCCTTATCTCATCTACAAGCCGCGGTTTTATCCTTCCCTTGACACGACCCGCAGTGAGATGTGGAGTGTATGGCCTTGTCTCGAGTTTTTCAACAATGCCTCTCCCCTTCAGGCCATCGCGCACATTGTTGTATACAGCATTAAGCTGCTCATGGATACGGGTCCCATACCAGATGACACGCGCCCTTTCAAGAGAGGGGAAGGCAGAAATTCCGCGAATCTCAATGGTAAACGGGCTGATCCCCTGCGTAGCATCCCTGATAATACCCTCGAGTTCTGGAATATTTTCTTCATCGACCTCACCGAAGAAATGGATGGTCACATGACTGTTTTCAGGTCTGATCCAGCGCACACCCCTGTCAATACCCCTGAAATGGTCGGTTAGGTTCAGGATTTTTTCCTTCACCCCTTCCTCGACTTCGAAGGCCAGGAATGTTCTCATGTCACACTCCCCTGTTGTTCACGAAGATGCAGAAATACCATTGAAAGTGCCTTGTTCACGCTTCTCTTCCGTATGGTATCTCTGTCACCCATGTACTGACTTCTCTCCATCTGTAAAAAACCGTCTCTTCCTGCAGCGCAGATGTATACGGTTCCAACAGGTTTATCGAGGGTACCGCCGTCAGGTCCGGCAATACCTGTGACGGAAAGTGCAATAGTGGAGGAGAAGCGCATCATGACGCCTGTTGCCATTTCCATGGCCGTTTGTTCACTCACTGCTCCGTAATCTGTAAGCGTTTCGGCCTGTACGTCCAGCAGTTGACGCTTGATCTCGTTGCTGTAGGCCACAACCCCTCCCAGGAAGTAGTTGGAGCTTCCCGGAATATCGGTGAGCACCTTTGCGAGGAGTCCGCCTGTACAAGACTCAGCAACTGACAGCGTTTGGTTCTGTGCCTGGAGAAGGCTGCCAACCACTTCTTCGAGGCTCCGTTCCCCTCTGTACACAAAGTTGTCCGGAATTTCCTTCTCGACTTTCGCGAGACATTCTGCCAAAGGATCTGTTCGGGACTCAAAGAGGATCCGGATGAGACCGTTGCTCGCGCGTGTACCATAGGTGATGCCTTCATATTTCTGGACAATGCCGTGTACAATCCTGTCAAGGGTGTATTCTGATATGTTGATAAAATTGAGCATGCAGTGCTCATTCTCTCTTCGAACAAGTCCCATGTCCTCCAGGATGGAAACGACACTATCCTGAAACATACCTCTCATCTCTGCTGGAACACCCGGAAGTGAGAAGATGTGCCTGTCTTCATGCTGAATGTAAAACCCATATGCGAGTCCCACTCTGTTGGGAAGCAATCTGCCTCCCGTGGGAAAAGCGGCCTGCAGCCTGTCCGAATCCTCAAATCCCCTCCCCCTTGTCCTGTACCACTCTCTGAGATGCGTTTCTCCCTTGTGGTCAACGATCAGCTCTCGCTTCAGCACGTCACTCACAATGGTACGCGTGACATCATCAGCAGTGCCGCCCAGACCTCCCGTCATGATGACAATGCCCTTTTTAAGCATACATCGCTTCAACTGCTCCGCCGCGGTTTGCCTGCAATCGGGAAGCGTGAGGATGAATTTTACCATAATACCCCGTTTTCGAAGCTCCTGTGCGATAAACACAGCATTGGTGTTGGGGATTTCTCCCCTGAGGAGTTCCTGTCCGACTGTGACAATCTGGGCTTCAATCACAACTTCTAACCTTCAGATGCGTACCGGGAATAGTTGAGAATATTCTTCATCTGATGCCAGCTGTCAGGAACCCGCTGAAAGGTGCAGAGGAAGAGGTGCTCTATTATTTGGCGTATCTGATTGAGCGTTTCACCTTCCATCCTCACCTTTTCAGCGTAGTGGAGGGGTGTCTGCAGGGCCCACTTCACGAAACGCATCGCTCCAGGTGATACTGCAATCGATGAAGATGTATGGCAGCGAAAACAGAGGGGGAAGCCTGCAGCAGCATCGGAAAAGGTTTCTCCATTTTGCATGGGATTCGAACATTTCACACAATTGTCCCAATCCGGCTTGTATCCCATTATGGAGAGGAAATTGAGATCGTACATGGAAAGAAGGTACAGACCCTTTGTAATCCCTATGATGTTGAGAAGTCCCAGTGTTGATGACAATATCTCATACAACTCTCTATCGCGATGTGCCCTCTCCACAAAGCGTACGACAGGTTCAACGACCGCATTGCCGATGAGGAACCTGTTCAGGTCTTCACGTATTGCACCATTCTGACCGGTCACTTCCACATCCTGTATCGAAAAGGGACTGTGCTCGTCTTTGTGATAGAGGAGAAAAATACCTGTAGTAAAGGGTTCGAGTCTGCTGCCGAACCTGCTTTTTGTTTTACGAGCACCGAATGCAGCTGCTTCTGTTCTGCCCAGTTCTTCCGTATACAGCTTCACCATCTTGTGTCCTTCACCGAACTGGGTTGAGGTGAGCACTATGGCATTGGTTTTTAAATAGCGATTATTCACAAGCTATCAGTGGCGCTGGTCGTTCTCGTTCTCATCCTGCACGACCTTTGTGCGTACCCGTATTCTTTTAATACTGTGCCCATCCATAGTTTCGATTCTGAAGTGTGTATCTCCATAGGTGATCTCTTCATGGGGGACCGGTATTTTACCGAACACATTGAAAACGAATCCTCCGAGTGTGTCACTGCCGTTCATGGGCAGATCGGTGCCCAGTTCCTCGTTGATGTCCTGGATCTGGGTCCGTGCATCACACACCCACATATTCACCCCCACGCTCTTGATCTCCTCCTCCTCGTTGTCATACTCATCCTGTATTTCGCCTACTATCTCCTCCAGTATATCCTCGAGGCACACAATCCCCGCCATTCCGCCGTATTCGTCGATAACAATGGCAATATGTTCCTTTCTCTTCTGAAGTTCTTTGAGGAGGTCATCGATCATCTTCCCCTCGGGTACAAATCTCACGGACCTCAATATCTTTGTTATATCAGATGGCGATTCTCCCTTCAGGAGATAGGAGAGGAGGTCCTTTGCGTAGAGGAAACCCTTTATATTGTCAATGGTGTCCCCGTAAACCGGTATTCTCGAATGACCGCTTTTAATAATGGTTGTTACCATGCGGCTGAAATCTTCATCGGCAGGAATGGCAACCACATCTGTCCTCGGTACCATAATTGACCTGACTGTCGTTTCTCCGAGACCGAAAATGCCGCGAATCATTTCACGCTCTTCCTGTTCGATCTCATGGTTGTCCTCTGCAATGATTTCCTCGAATTTGTTGTTTCTCTTCTTCTTGAAAAACCTGATGTTCATGTATTCCCCTTTATCCCTGCCAGTATTTCATTCGCCAACCCCATCATCCGCTCCTCGTCATCTTTATGATCATGGGTGTATCCGAGGAGATGAAGCAATCCGTGCGTGAATAGAAACTTGAATTCCTCCTCGATCGTTGTGCCGTTCTCACGAGCCTGGACCTCGGCAGTTTGAACTGAAATAATGATATCGCCAAGTACCGGGTCCGAAGTATTCCCCGACACAACATCGCGCATGGAGAATGAGAGTACATCGGTTGGTCTGTTTTTTTTACGGTACTCCCGATTAAGCTCAGATATAAATGCATCATCACAGACGACGAGAGATATTTCTCCGGGACACATGCCCGTGACCACGAAAGCCTCCCGTGCGACATGTCTCAATTCGGAAATTGGCACAGGCGCTTTGAAGTTCTTCTCCGTCAGCCCTATGGTAAACTCTCTATGATGTGCCTTTCCCGATTCTGAATCTTTCGTAATATACGTCCAAACCCTTTCTCTCAGGCTTTCTCTTCCTTCTTCTCTATGACCTTATCATCAGGATACTCTATTCTGCTGTGAAATACACCCGTGAGGTACCGCCGAAAGGCAATGGATATCTTCATCAGTCCGCGAAGGGTAAGCGTGCTTTCGTTCAATTGTCCTTCACGGAATTTACCTTCAATGATTTCCTGCACAAACTCGTCTATACGGGCAGCCGAGGGGTTTTTCAGTGTTCTCGATGCGGCTTCAACAGAGTCTGCCAGCATAACGATTGCAGCCTCACGGTTCTGTGGCTTGGGGCCCGGATAGTGATAATCCTTCTTATCAATTTCACCAGCGGGATTGTCCTGCACTGCCTGGTAATAGAAATACTTCATGAGAGATGTGCCGTGATGCTGAGCAACGATACTGAGTACCTCGCGGGGCATTTTCATCTCTTTCACCATTTCAACACCAATCTTTATATGAGCTTTGAGAATGGAGTTTGATAGAGAGGGTTTGATGTAATTGTGTTTGCTTTCACCCGGATTGTTCTCCACGTAATACTCGGCATTGGGTATTTTCCCTATATCGTGATACAGAGCCGCAACACGTACGAGTAGTGCATTTGCCTTCACAGCCCGGGTGGCATTCTCTGCCATATTGGCCACATTGATACTGTGGTGATAGGTCCCCGGTGCTTCAATCTGCATCTTCTTCATAATCGGTGTATTGAGGTCTGAAAGTTCGATCAGCCTGAAATTGGTGGGCAGGTTCAATATGACTTCGAAAAAGGGGATAATGCCCAGGGAAAACACGACCGATACAATGCCGTTTCCCGCACCCCATATGAGAAGGGTCAGGAATTCCCGGGTTGATAGCTCCATGAGGAACCCAATGGATGTGAGAAGCAGCTCATTGGCGATTATAATGTATATACTTGCACGCAGAAGATCGCTTCGCTTTTCCGCAAAGCGAACGGCATAGATGGCGACGAGCCCGGAACCCATGGTGAACATGAAGGTGAAGGGGTCCTTGCCTGATATGAGCAGGAACAGTATGGGAAGGATCGTTGCAAGAACGATTGAGAACTTTCTCTTGAAGAGAACCTCCGCAGTCATGGTAATACCAGCTATGGGGATGAGCACGCCAAAGATGAAGTAGTCGGGAAGCGTCTTTATGAGGGTAATCAGATAGGCATAAAATATGGAGAAGAGAGTAAACCCTGTAAATATATAAAAGCTTCTGAGATCATCTGCAGATCCCTCGTCCATGAGCAGTATGACTGCCAGTAAGAGCAACAGCAAGAGGATGATGCCAATGCCCACAATTGCCTTCAGATTGAAACGGCTCGTATGGAGGGTTATAGCCCTCAGTTTGGGATAGTTTTCCTCGTTGATTTCCTCCCCTCGCCGTATAACGATTGCACCTTTTTTTATGGTGTTCAGTACAGGTTCAACCTTGTTGATCTCCTCATTGAGGAACTTCTGACTCTCATCCGCATTGAACCTCAGATTCGGCTGCATGAGCAGCTTCACTGTTTCCCGTAACGATGCCCGTGCCTGTCGGTTGAGCTGCTCATCGAAACCGTTGATCTGCTCATTGAGGGTCCTGTCAATTTCATCAGCAGTGATTATCTGTTCGACTTCCACCTTTTCAACGGTTATCTCTGATTCCTGTATTTTTTTTACTATTATGCCTTTGCCGCTGAATGGATCAAGCTGCTCCCTCTCCATGGAGCTGTACCCTCTCTGCATGACTGCATAGATGAGTGCCTGCAGCTTTTCAGGGTAGACTCGTTCATCACTGTTCTTTATCAGGTCTGTGAAACTCTCACGCGAAAGACCGAGACCACTGTTCTCGAACAACTCATCAATTGTGTACTCTTCGGTGTTCCCTGATTTCAGGTTGGCGAAAAAGGTATCGACCGTTGCGGTGAGCTCCCGCTCGCTCAACAGGTACATGTCAAAAACAGGGGGCACACGCGTGCGCACCTCCTCAATACGCCTCTCCGTTTCCTTCGTATTTACGTAGGTGATATCCTTGGCGCTGATAACATTTTCCTGGGCTATCTGTCCGAGCTCATAGCTGTATCGCACTCCAAAGTATGGCTTGGCGATCATCCAGAGCAGTGCGAAGAAGAGGGGCACCAGTATAGCGTAAAAAACTGCCTTGTTACCAGGGATTTGAACTAGTCGCCTTCGCTGGGATACTTCGGTAGTCTGTTTTCGGAAAGGATTGTTTTTAAATATCATCCTTTTTTCCTGTCATGGTCTTCAAATGCCCTGATGATACGTTCAACAAGGGGATGTCGAACCACATCTGCGGGACCCAGCTGAATAAAGGAAATGCCATTCACATGTTTCAATACCTTCACTGCGGAATGCAGGCCGGATTCCCTTCCCTTCGGAAGGTCGCTCTGGGTTACGTCACCTGTGACGATTGTTTTTGAGTTGAACCCGATGCGGGTCAGAAACATGAGCATCTGTCCCCTGGTTGTGTTCTGCGCTTCATCCAGAATGATGAAAGAGTCATGCAGTGTTCTCCCTCTCATATAGGCAAGCGGTGCAACCTCGATGGCTCCTCTTTCAACGTATTTCTTAAAGACGATATAGGGAATCATATCGTAAATTGCATCATAGAGAGGTCTGAAATATGGATTCACCTTCTGTTCCAGGTCTCCGGGAAGATATCCGAGGCTTTCACCCGCCTCGACAACGGGACGCGTCAGTATGATGCGGGAAATGTTTTCAGCCATGAGGTAGTTGAGTGCAAAGGCCATAGCCAGGTAGGTCTTTCCCGTTCCGGCAGGGCCAATGGCGAAAACCATATCATTCTGTTTTATGGCGTCATAGTAGGAGGCCTGGCCTGCTGATTTGGGAGAGATAACCTTGCCGTTTGTTCCAATGGGGATCTGCTTTTTTTTGAAATCCTCTACATTGTAGGTCAGATCATTCTTCACCTTGCTTATAATTAGGGAAACATCCTTCTCAGCAATGCTGTTCTTCTCACCGTACAGGCTACCAAGGTTGTTGATAATTATTCTGCCCTCTTCAATTTCCTGTGGGGTGCCTTTAAGGGTTAGATGGGAGTCCCTGCCCCCAATTTCCAGGCCGGTTTCCCGCTCAATGTGGTGAATGATCCTGTCGCTGTTCGCGTACAGAAGTTCCTGAAAACTCCTGTTCGGGAGTTTTACTTTCAGTTCCGACTGTTGGAACGACTCTGAATCTTCCATAATGTACAATTAGTATACTAGGAATATATAAAAGTAGTAATAAAATTTATTCATTTCCTGAGATCAAGCCCAAGGTCCCTCAGCTGTGCCTCTGATATTATATCCGGCGCACCGGAAAGCGGTGAAAGACCGCTGCTGGTTTTCGGAAAGGGTATGACGTCCCGAATTGACCCCTTTCCCTGAAGCAGCATCAAAATTCTATCAAGCCCGAAGGCAATTCCCCCATGCGGCGGCGCCCCGTACTGAAGGGCCTCGAGAAGGAAGCCGAATTTGCGCTCAACCTCCTCCGGGCTGAGGCCCAGAAGGGTGAAAATCTGCTCCTGCACCTCTCTCCGGTGTATTCTCATACTCCCTCCGCCGAGCTCTATACCGTTGAGCACAAAATCGTAGCTTCTCGATTTTAAGTTGAGAGGCTCATTATTGATGCCACCTAGGTCTTCAGATTTTGGTGAGGTGAAGGGATGGTGAACCGAAACCATTTTTTGCTCCTCATCACTCCACTCAAAAAGCGGAAAATCGGTTATCCAGCAAAACTGCAGCTCATCCTGCCCTGCCGCAGCCTGCCCCTTTTCCGTACGTAATCGACTGAGAAAAGAGAGCACCCTTCTCTTTTCTCCCAGGGCTGCAAGGAGGATGAATGGTCTCCCTGTTATCTGTGCAGCCTCGCTGCTGCCTGACTGTAGGAGCAGCTCTATGTGGCTGTCGAGACCATCCTGGAAGAGCTTGACCATGGGTCCTGACAGAGATGATTGTCCCTTCCCTTCCTTCGCTCCCCCCGATTTCTCAGAAGCACCCTTCAGCCAGGTAAAGAGATCGATCCCTTCCTCTTTCGCCTGTGCCGCATAGCCGTCGAGCACCTTCCGAGACATGCTGTCGTCAAAGGGCAATAACAGGCCGTAGAACAGCTTACCCTCATTCAACCCATGCAGTATGAGTTCTCCGGGTTTGAGCACTGACAGTGATCCAATATTGAAGAGACGGTAGGGTATGCGGAGGTCCGGCCGGTCCGATCCGTATTGCTCCATTGCCTGGTTATAGGTTATTCTCAGCACGGGTGTTTCGAGTGACTTTCCGTAGCATCCCTCCAGGATTGCCTTGAACATGCCATCTATAAGCTCATAGATGTCGGTTTCATCAATAAAGGACGCTTCGATGTCAATCTGTGTAAACTCAGGCTGCCGGTCAGCTCTGAGGTCTTCATCCCTGAAACATTTTACAATCTGGAAGTATCGCTCGAACCCGGAGACCATGAGAAGCTGTTTGAATATCTGGGGCGATTGCGGCAGTGCATAGAACTTGCCCCTGTTCAGACGTGAGGGTACGAGAAAATCACGTGCTCCTTCGGGTGTTGACTTGGTGAGGAAGGGCGTTTCTATGCTCAGATACCCCTGTGCATCCAGATACCTAATGACCGCCTGTGTCACCCTGTGGCGCATGATTATGTTATTTCTCATCTCCTCGCGCCGTAGGTCTATGTATCGGTAGCGCAGACGAAGCTCCTCTGAAACGTCCTCCTGTTTGACAACACCGATGGGCGGTGTCTCCGAGGTATTCAAGATGGTGACTTCATTGACCCAGATTTCGATCTGCCCGGTTGGAATATTGGGGTTTGGGTTCTCCCGCCTTCGGACTTCTCCCAGAGCACGAATGACATATTCCGGTTTGAGCTCCGAGGAAAGAGAGAAACAGTCCCTATTGTAGGTCTCATTGAAAACGAGCTGTACAATCCCCGAACGGTCACGGAGATCGATAAAGACCACACCGCCGTGCTCTCTCTTGATCTGTACCCAGCCGTACAGTTCAACACTCTGTCCAACCAGGTCCATAGTCACATCTGTACAAAAAAACTTTTTCAGACCACTGCTCCTCGTATCACCACAAATTACCTTCAGGATGAGCTGTAAAGATTATCGGCACACCCCAAAAAGTCAACAGGTTAAGGCGTATGGCGGTAGTAGTTATATCAGGGAGCTCCCACCAGTTTCTCTCAGGCCTCGAGCTTCTCCCTGGAGCCCGCTATACCGTAGTACTCGACGATGAGATACTCCATCTTCTGGGAAACCGCCTCCTGCGCCCTCTCAACGCTGTCTGTCTCGCGCATAGATCGCTCATAGGCATGCCGCAAATCGGTGCCGATATTCAGCTTGGACAGTCCGTTTTGGACTGCTTCCAGTATGTTTTCGCGGTTTATACCGGAACCGCCATGCAGTACGAGCGGAATACCTATTGCCTTTTTAAGTTTCTTGAAATGATCGATATTGAGGCGTGCTTCGACCTTGTCCTCGTCCTTGTAGGACCCGGTAATTGCACCGTGTATGTTGCCCACCGCAACGGAAAGCCAGTCTATACCCGATTCCTTCACGAGTCGCTCGGCGTCTTCGGGCCTGGTAAACCCCTTACCAGTGCTGAAAAGCTCTTCATAGGAGGGGGGCGGCCCGCTCTCGTGGCCCAGCACAGCTCCAAGCTCCGCCTCAACAGGAACACCCTTTTTATGGGCGATCTGGGCGATCTCAGCCGTGATTCGGATGTTGTCCTCAAGCGGTATTCTGGAGCCGTCGATCATTACTGACTGATACCCGGCTTCCAATGCCTCATGTATGAGTGTTTTGTAATCCACATCGTAACCGTCCTCATCCACAACAGGCACGTGGTCCTGATGGAGCGACATGTAGTCCGGGTCTGCGTATTTGAAATAGAACTCAGCAGCTTTTGAGAAGCTCTCTATACCGAATTTCTCGATATCGGGTCTCGATATCTCACAGAGACCGAAGGTCTTCAATCTCTTCAGTGTTTCACAGATGGGCTGTACCATCTCGTGATAGGCGGCATTGAATGCCGGAATGAGGATTCCCTTGTCAGAGGCCTTTTTCATATACTGTTTCACATTCATACTCAATTCTCTCTCCTTCCCCTCTTGTGTAATATAGTATGTGTATGGCTGACTGCATTACTGCCATGCCCACATTATGCTCATTACCTGTAATCAGCTGCTCAGATACCGAAGAATCTTTTCCGTTCATCCAGGGTTTTCATTCTGAGCTCATCCACCTGTTCCTCTGATATAGCCATTTCACCAATCTTCTCGAAAAAACTGAAGCCTTCCCTGCGATCATCGAAACGGTGAGTTCCGTCAGGATATACGAATCCGAAATCACACAACTCCATGAGCCGCTGATGGTGTAGTGATCGTTGATACCGAAATACTCGATACCCTCCACATAGGCGTACCATACCGCTTCTGTGGGGTTTTGAAAGAATGAAAAGGATTCATTGGTATGCACATGCAGATTGATATGACCATTCTGACCCTGGCGCGGTTGTTGCTGTACATAGCGGATTAACGCTTCCTGGCGTGTGGTGAGATCTTTGCCTGTGAAGTGAGGTTTAAGTACGTCAATCATGCGGGCTGCATTCCTCCCCAGTCATCAACACTGCTCTAGAAAAACCCTGTAGCCCCGATAGGAGTAGTAGAGGTCTGCCTTCGAGATCAGCTCATAGGGTGAATGCATTCCAATGACGGGGATACCGCAGTCGATCACCGAAGCGTTGTAGAAGGCAAAGTACTTGGCAATGGTTCCGCCGCCGCCCTCATCAATCTTACCCATGCCACCGTATTGCCAGAAGATACCGTTTCGGTTGAAGAGGTTCCTTATCTTGCCGACAAGCTCGGCATCGGCATCATTGGCCATGTATTTTCCGCCGTGACCAGTATACTTGGTGATGACCACACCATGCGACATCTTTGCCGCGTTTTTCTCATCGTGCACCGACTTATACATCGGATTGATGCCCGCATTTACATCCGCAGAGATGCATGTCGACCGTTCCATGGCCCTCCGCAGTGTGGAGTCGGTACACTCACCCGTGGTCTTTTCGATGATCTCGCCGATGGTATTGAAGATAAACAATGACTTGGCCCCTGTCGGGCCGTCAGAGCCTATTTCCTCCTTGTCGACAATGAAGGCCACGGCTGTTCGCTCTATCTTCTCGACATCGAAAAGTGCCGTAACCGCGGCAAAGGTGCTCACCCGGTCATCATGTCCGTATCCGGCTATAACTGCCCTGTCAATGCCGGCATCGCGCGGTTTCACAGCAGGTACCGCCTGAAGCTCCGCCGATATAAAATCCTCCTCCACGATGCCATACTGTTCGTTCAGGCGCTGCAGAACGGCAAGCTTAACCTTTTCCTTGACCTTCTCGTCCTTCACCGGCACGGTGCCGAAGATGAGATTGAGGGTCTCGCCCTGAATGAACTCTCCGGATTTCTTTTCTCCCTGCGCCTTTTTCGCAAGATGGGGCAGGAGATCCGGAATGACAAAGACGGGATCATCATCCTCGAATCCTATGGAAACCTCTACCCTTTTCTCGTCCTTCGTAACCACAATACCAGTAAGGGCAAGGGGAATGTTCAGCCATTGATACTTCTTTACACCACCATAGTAATGAGTCTTGAGAAGTGCAATCTCCGTATCCTCAACGAGCGGAATCTGCTTCAAATCGAGACGCGGTGCATCAGCATGGGCAACAATGAAGTTGATTCCCTCCTGAATGGGCTTTGAACCCACCTTGATGAGTACGATGTTCTTGTCTCTGTTCAACGCGTAGATAAGGTCGCCCGGTTTGACTTTCGTGACTTTTGAGAGCTTCCTGTACCCCCTCTTTTCAGCCCCACCAACTAGCCACTGTACGGTCAGTCTCTCACTTTTCGATCGGTCAAGAAAAGCTTTATAGAGTTCTGCATACGCATGAATAGCATCAACCGTTTTCTTATCAGCTTCACTCCAGATATTCTTTGAAGCATAGCTTAGTTTCTTCTCTAATTCCTCATATTTTGATTTCTTGGTGCTCTCTGCCATTGAAATTACCCTGCATGAAAGTTATTCAAAGATATACAACTGGTCTTCAAAGAGCAACTGCTTTAGCATGTTCAGCAGTTTGAGCTGGATGGAGATGCCTTTCCTGCCCTATAAACCTGTTTACACAGCTGTTCGGACGATGTATATTATATGTAAAAGGGGGCGATACGGATTCGACTGGGGTGCATGGAGCCTGAATTGCATGCCGAGGAGCTCTGGCCTCGTAAAAAAGAGCACCAATTTTTTATTTGCCGATTATGAGGCATTACCAGTAGCGGCATAATGCCGCTGCCGTCTCTCTCATTCTTCCCCCTGGAGAAGAGAGAGACGCCGACTACAGGGGAAACTGTACGGTCTGCTCCCGAGGGGCCGGACAGTTAACTTTTCGGGATAGGTCTTCAATGCGTGCCTGAATGCTAAAGAGGACTGAAACCTTAATTTCAGGCTAAGCTATGTAGATGTTCAGGTAGCCTCACTGCAGGACGCGGGTTCGATTCCCGCCGCCTCCAAATAGTTTACT